>MDVR01000046.1 GCA_001940725.1 Candidatus Heimdallarchaeota archaeon LC_2
CCCTAAAAACCACTTCTCCTTCTCCTGTGCAAACTATGTCCGCCCCATTAATCAGCATAGAAAATGGATCTCCAATAGGATGAGGACCCCCCGCAACCACAATAAGGTTTTTCTCAGATAGATTTCGTCTATAATCACTGATTTTATCGCGAATAATATCAACTTGTGTTGAATAAACACTAACAGCCAAAATAACTGATTTGAATTTCGCAATCTTACTATTCAACGATTTTGGATCTGAATTTAGATCTGGGAGAAGAATTGATAATTGTTGTAATATAGGGTGCGTATCCAAAGAAGCCAATAATACCGTTATGGCATTTGCATTAGTTTTTGAAAAGGGAAAAATTAGACAGGTATTTTTCAGTTTATCTATACCAAATGCTTCCACAAATTCATTAAATCAAAAGTAAATTATGAAAGTATACTTTAGGGTGAATGCTATTCCATTTTTTATTGTAAGAGGTAACCGAAAAGCCGAAAAGTGATATTGATGAAATATTTATTCAATTCATTAGTTAAATCATTGAAGAATGTCGATAATTTTTAATTGCTGTCTATAACTATTAATTTGCGGCAGATAAATCCATGTACAAAGATAAAAAGTATAAACCAGTAGACAGATTATGGAAAAAATTACGTCTAGACAATTTATGGATGTGGATCCTAAAACTACTGATGGAAGAAAATAAGTATGCTTATGAGCTTAGACAAGAAATCAAGGAACGATTCAAATTTGAACCTGCCACAGTCACTTCATATGCTGTTTTATATAGATTAGAAAGGCAGGGATATGTGAGTGAAGCCAGTAGATCAAAAACCCCTAATAGAAAATATTATGAGATTACAGACCTTGGAAAAGAAGCCTTTGAACTAGCAAAAAAAGTATTAAATGGTACAATGACTGAATTACTAGAAACAACTGAATAATTTCAAATCTTGGAAATATAGGAAAATAATATTAAAAATCCAATTAAAATAATTCAGAATTAACGAGAGGGATTTATATTTTTCATTAAAATCTGTTTTGAAGATGTTGAAAGGCTCAGCAAAATTTGAAGTAAAACTTTCAAGTGAATTACCACTTTATCCTGAATTTTTTAAAAATATTAGAAGAGCTCCAACTAGAGGTCACAAGCTCACAAAAAGAGAAACTAAGATTGCTCTGCTTAATGCTTTGAGATATATACCAAATGAGCATCATGAAATTCTAATTCCTGAGTTTTTAAACGAATTAAAAACAAGAGGGAGAATCTATGGGTATCGATATAGACCAATTGGAGAAATTAAAGCAAAACCTGTAAATGATTATATAGGTATTCTTGAAGCAAGGGGAATTCAAGTAATGATTGATAATAATTTAGATTTCGATGTTGCTTTATATCCATATGAGTTGGTCACCTATGGTGAATCAGGTCAGGTATGTCAGAATTGGATGCAATATCAATTAATAAAACAATATTTGGAAGTAATGACAGAGGAACAAACGCTAGTTATGGCATCAGGACATCCTGTAGGGCTGTTTCCATCACACCGTAATGCTCCAAGGGTTATCTCAACTAATGGATTAATGATTGGAATGTTTGATACACCCGATTCGTTCCATAAGGCAGCTGCATTAGGAGTAACAAATTATGGTCAAATGACAGCTGGGGGATGGATGTATATTGGTCCACAGGGAATTGTTCATGGTACATATATTACGCTACTCAATGCAGGTCGAAAGTATTTAGGTTTATCAGACGATGAAGATTTATCTGGAAAATTATATATTACCAGCGGATTGGGTGGAATGAGTGGAGCCCAACCCAAAGCGGCCGACATAGCAGGAGCAATTAGTATAACCGCTGAAGTTGATATGACACGAATACAAACCAGAAAAGAACAGGGTTGGATTTCTTTAATCTCAGCAGATCTCGAAGAGATATTTACGATAGTCGAAGAATATCGAGAGAAAAAATCTCCTATTTCAATTGCTTATCATGGTAATATTGTTGATTTGTGGCAATATGTAGTTGACAATAGTATTCAAGTGGAATTAGCCTCAGACCAGACCTCTTGTCATGCGGTATATGAGGGAGGATATACACCATACCAAATTTCCTTTGAGGAAGGGAGAGAACTCTTGGCGTTTAATATTGAAAAATCAATGGAATTGATTAATGCCTCACTGAAAAAACAATTTGAGTTAATTAAGATCATGAGCGAAAGAGGTACAGCTTTCTGGGATTATGGAAATTCATTTCTCAAAGCTGTCTACGATGCTGGTGTTAAATCGGTTGCTAATAATGTCGACGATACATCGGACGGTTTCATTTTTCCCAGTTATGTTGAAGATATAATGGGTCCAATATGTTTTGACTTCGGGTATGGTCCATTCAGATGGGTCTGTCTCTCAGGTGATCCTAATGATTTACAAAAAACGGATGCTGCAGCAATGGAGATGATTGATCCAAGTCGACGAGGTCAAGATCGTGATAATTACATTTGGATCCGAGATGCCCAGAAAAATTCGCTAGTCGTAGGCTCACAAGCCCGTATTTTGTATGCAGACGGTGAGGGTAGAGTCTCTATTGCACTAAAATTCAATAGAATGGTTCGAGAACGATTAATTGGACCGGTTATGCTCGGTCGAGATCATCATGATACAGGGGGAACAGATTCCACATTTAGAGAAACGGCAAATATTTATGATGGAAGCAATGTCACATCGGACATGGCACATCAATCTTGGGCAGGTAATATTGCTCGTGGAATGACCATGTGCGTCCTATCAAATGGCGGTGGAGTTGGCACTGGGAAAGCAATTAATGGCGGATTTGGATTGGTTTTGGACGGAAGTGAAAGAGTAGATTCCATAATAAAATTTGCTTTGGACTGGGATGTTATGTCTGGAGTCGCAAGAAGATCTTGGGCAAGGAACGAACCAGCAATTGAAACTGCAAAACATTGGAATAAGAAAAACCTAGAAAAAGGGTTTATCATAGTCCCTCAAATTATTACTAGTGATATAAAAGATTTAATTAATAATTTGCTTTGATCGAAGTCTCATCCAATACGATCAAGCTTTGGTGGGATATGGTTATCCAAAATTGATTGATTTGTAAAAGTAGGATATGATCTAACAGTAATTTTCCAAAGTGAAGTATCGACTAAGGATAATTCAAGATTAGATAACAATTGGTCTATGGGGCTTGGAAAAGAACACTCATTAAATTCAACCTCCTTTAAATTGGAAGAAAGAGTTTGAAATAATGTAGGGGAGATAAAATGTTCGATGAATACTCCAGAAAATTCGATTGAATGGATCTTATCCAATGGTTAGTCCTGAAATTTCAGTAAAAAAAGAATCATCAAGTTTGTGAATAGGCGCCCAGTAAACGATTTTGATCTTGTCATAACCACCATCTGCATACTCATCATCAAAGGGAAAGACAGAATTGGTTCCAGCAGCTCTAACTAGAGCATAGCCCGATAGATTAGAGAAATTTACTGGATAATCATCATACCCATCGATCTAGCTGTTGACATGTGTCTCATTAATTATTGCTGTTCATAATCCAGCGAGATCAAGGTATGCAAGATACTTTTCGTGTATCGGTAGTTTCTTATATCAAATAAGTGTTATATTTGGGTACTAATCATCGATGATCTCTCATCGCTTAGTTGGAGTAAATGATTTATGTCTATGTCTGACGAAAATCTTTCAAATTTCACTGGGTATTCAGAATACAATGTAATAGGCCTTAGTTTTATTATTTTCTCAATCGTATCTGCCCTTGTTTGGATGTTTTTTAAGATTTTATAGTTTGAAACTTTCATTCTCAATGGTTCAATATTCGAGAGCGATCTAGTTGATAATTTTCCTTTTTTGTCAATCAAATTATTCATATTATTCAAATTATTCAAAGTAGAAATCAACTATAAGATTTATATCGGATAATGTTCTTACAATATAGATATGTCAGAACAACCTGATAATAACGATATTAAATCCGGGATGGAAAATCTGTCCCACGTAGAAACAAGATCAAACTCTAATGTGAAGCCAATTTTCAAGTGCCAAGATTGTGAATCTGTAGAAGATATTGCAGAAGATATCTTGGAGAAGATGAGTAATGATGAACCATTTCAAACACCCACTCATCATGACAAGCCAATGCTTATCAGCGTTTCCCAGTGATCATCAAATCATCCTAGATTGGAATGTAATGTCGGGTGTATCACGCCGTTCGTGGGCACGGAATGAAGCAGCCATCGAAACAGTTGAGCATTGGAATAGAAGAAATATGGATCGTGGGTTTGTCACCATACCAAAACTAGTAGATAAAGAATTAATAAAGAAAATCGAGGATTCAATCTAAATTAATTGGCACCATTTTATATTTAATTTCCTTCTTCATCTGAAACAATTATATTTCAACAAAATTAGAGAATATCATTGTGACTAAAGAACATTCGAATGCAACATATGATCCAGAACTATTTCATCATGAGCTGGTTACGATTGAAAATAGCAAAGTGAAATCATTGAAATTCTATGAGTATATGGATAAAAGAAGATCAATAAGATTTTTTAAGGATCAAAATGTTCCATTTGAGATAATAGAGAATATAATCAAAACTGCAAATACTGCACCTTCAGGAGCCCATCAACAACCATGGACTTTTGTTGTTGTAAAAGATCCTGAAATTAAGAAACAAATCAGAATTGCAGCTGAGAAAGAGGAGAAGTTCAGTTATGAAACAAGAATGACTGAAGAATGGAAGAAAGCTTTGGAACCAATAGGTACAGGTTGGAGAAAAACATTTCTAGAAACAGTGCCTTATCTGATTATAGTATTCAAACAAAGATATGGACTAAATAATGATGGATCAAAAAAAACTCATTACTATGTTAACGAATCAGTTGGAATCGCAGTAGGATTTCTTATTGCAGCGATCCATAATGCAGGTCTCGTGACACTAACACATACTCCAAGCCCGATGAAATTCCTTTCAAAGATACTTGATCGACCAGAAAATGAGGTCCCCTTCATCTTATTACCCATAGGATATCCTGCAAAAGATGCAACAGTTCCAAATCTTACTAGAAAATCTCTGGATCAAGTAATGGTAATTCATTAATTACAGTGACTTAAAAAATCACATTACAAGGAAAAATCATTTTAATAGTGATTAAAAACTAAATATTGAGAAAATATGGCAGGATCATCCTTAAAGGTTGCATTGATTGTAAACTTTGTAATTGGCATCATGAAACTGTTTGCGGGTTTACTAACTGGATCAGCGGCAATGATTGCGGAAGCTTATCATTCGTTTGCTGATACTATGAATCAAATACTTCTTGCACTTGGCATAAGAATTAGCAAGCGATCCCCTGATTTAGAACATCCTTTCGGCTATCAGAAAAATCAATTCTTTTGGGCTTTTGTGGTTGCAATCTTAATATTTGGTATAAGTGGTACATTGGCATTGTTCGAAGGATTCGAAAAAATTTTACATGATGATGAGTTTCATTCAGAAAATTTCCTCTTGAACATAGTAGTTCTTGTGATTGCTATCGGATTGGAATTTTTTGCATTTAGAACTGCATACAAGGAAGCTCAGGAGTACAAGGAAATACTACAATCAGATTCAATATTTGAAGCTATTGACGATATGCAAGATCCAGTTTTGCTGTCTTTACTTGTTGAGGATAGTCTAGCATTAATCGGTTTATCTGTGGCACTAGTGGGAGTTATAATTACATACATAACTGAAAATAGTTTCTATGACGGTTTAACTTCGATTTTCATTGGAATAATCCTTGTTGTAGGAGGAGTACTGCTTGCCAGGGAAAACAAAACTTATCTTATTGGAAAATCTGTAACGGACAGGACTAAGAAAACAATAAATGAAGTCGTTACGGCCTTTGAATCGATTGACAGTTTAGTTTCTAGGAAAACCATGTTACTTGGACCAAAAGACATGATTCTTGCACTGGATGTAATTTTTAGTGATGATGTAATAGACATTCCAGGAGAAATCGATAAAATTGAAGCTAAATTAATTGAAGCAATTCCACACTTGACTGCTAATAAAATTTTCATTGAAGCACAAAGCGCTTCTAAAACCAAATCTAATTAGATAAAGTAGTTAAAGGCAGAATTATGTTTGATTATTGATTTTCTAACAATAGCACTTTTTGCCTAATAAACGTAATTACTTGGCTTGCCAGCATACTTTCAATTGATAATTTAACTTTCACGGACTGAGAAATTTCTAATAAATCTGATTTTATCAGATCTGATTGGGCTCCAAGAATAATTAAGCTATTGTGAGATATTTTATTCTTCATATTTTTGAAATCTTGACCTTCTTCATGTAGGTAAATTAAGTTATCAGTATTTATCGATTCAATTAATTGATTCAAAGATCCAATTGTAAAGACATCATCCCACTTTTCCTTAATTATTCCTGCAATGGAGATTTCATCTTCATCTATGATTTCTTCATCCCATTTTATCCAGCCCCAATCCTTCGGATTCATTGATCCTTTTAGATAACAGTAAATTGTATTTTTCTCGTTTTTAATTTTAGATATAGGCCTACAAGATGCTAGAACGCATCTCATAATAATATCAATTCGCCCATGGCCAGTGAGATCCTTTAAAGAATAATTCGGAATTGGGATTGCTCTTTGACTAATTACTAAAAATTGCATTTTATTTAGTCTTCTGCTTTAATATGACCGCTAACTGCCTTATTTGGTGGGACTATTGCATAACTATCAATCCGAGTTCCTGGATGTAATGAACTATGTTCACCAACATGACTATGTGGACCTACAATTGATCCAAATTTTTCGAGTGGAACTGTTATTTCTTTTCCTTGTATTACAGTCGTGATAGGTGCAAACGGCTTTTTCGAGATAATTGTTATGGCACCACTGTGTAGCGTTGCTTTAGGTCCAATAATACTTGCACCCACATAAGATAACCTAGCAATAGATGCCCCCTTCATGATTACAGAATTTTTAACCTCAACGCCCATACCAATTTTTGCATCTTCACTAATAACTGAACAATCTCGTATAAGAGAATTATTTCCGATGAATGCATTCTTTCCTATGTATACTGGACCCTGAATTGTTGAACCATTAAGGATTTGAGCTCCATCTTCTATAATAACAGCACCTTTAATTTCGACATTATGTTCGATTCTAGCATTTTTTGAGATTTTTGAATGAGTTAATTTGTTTAATAAATACGAGTTGGCTCGAATAATATCCCATGCTCTTCCTATGTCAAACCAAGTTTCATTCCAAACTCCTGCTGCTACTAATCCACCATCTTTAATGAAACTGTTAAAACATTCATTGAATGCAATTCCTTTTTCCAAATACGTAAATATTTTTGCTGTAAGAAGAAAAGTACCTGCAACGACATAATTACCGGTACCAGTATCTATTTCGGGAATAACTCGTTCTACTAATCCTTCAGAATTTAATGTAACAAGACCAAAATCTTGAATTTCAGATTCTAAAGTTACAGCCAGAGCCATATCAGAACCCAAATTATCTGCAGCATTAAGTGTTCTTGTAACCAAATTAGGGTTGGCAATTATATCACAATGAGTTAATACAAATTTTTCATTTTCTTTGAAATATTTTTGTACCGACAGAATAGCTCCATCAATACCATCTTGCTTCTGAGATACATAAGTAATTCTTACTCCAAAATCTTCTCCATTGCTAAAATAATCAGGGATTTCTTTATTTCCCTCCTTAATAACTATTATAAGATTTGTAATTCCATTTGAGGATAATCTCTCAATGGCATATTGTATCATTGGTTTATCCAAAATTGGTATCATTGGTTTTGAAATACTATCCGTAATTGGTTTTAATTCTTCTCCAGGTCCAGCAGCTAATATTACTCCTTTCATTTTATCATTTCACTCCACAGTTACATTTTAGTATTGATAAAATTATACCTTTGATTTTCGATCAATCGTTCATACCTCGTTGACACACCAATACTCATTTTCCACATTATTACAGGAATAATCCGGATATATAAAACTTTCAATATCTCTTGTAATTAAATAATCACGACCAACTTAAATATAGTTTATTGGACGCGTTTAATATTCATAAGTTGAAATAGTATTTACTCAAGTTTCGATCGATTTAGGCCTCACAAAATTGACATACTGCTTACTGGTCAAGAAAATTTTCAGATATAATAAAGCAGCATGCTCGGATTCTTCTTTTGAAACTTATTATTATTAAATATAATGTAGACATTTAATCAGTTGATAACAAATTCCACTTATATTTTTATACATCAAATCACCTCAATTTGGAAAAATTACATAAAGGGGTAATCTATTGGCAGTCTCAATGATAAATACGAACGATATGTTCAGCATTATTGTTTTATTTACATCATTAATTGTTGTTTTAATTTGTTGGGATTATTACAAGAAAACCAATATCACTGAATTTTTGATATTTGCATTTTTCTTCCTTTTAGCTGTTTTCTTTTCAATATCTGTGAGTTTGCATCTTATTTTGGATGGTTTTATTTTTGAGAATAATATCAATATTCAACCTGCAAACAGGTTTTCATATAATTTTATATATTTCATAAGCTCATTAATTGTTCCACTAAATCACGCGGTGTTAGTTGAATTTTGGCATAGAGCAATCCGCTCTAAAAAATCCAAAATAATTAACTGGTTTACACGTACAGTTATTTTTGTCACAATTTTACTCTACCTTCCATTAGTTTGGGAAAAATTATTTTATACTGAGATAAATTTTGAAGCTTTAAAGCTTATTAGAGCTTTTATCTATTTTCTTGCGGTATTTGGGATGGGCTTAATTTATTTAGAGCTTGGAGTGGAATTAAAAAAATCAGACTTTGTAACAGAAAATCCTAAAATTTCAAAATTCTACATATATTGGAAGATCTCGATTTTGATAGTTTTTATATTTGTATTTGTATGGATGGGCAAAATAATTTTTCATGTTATCGATTACTTGAATGAAGAACCAATAGTCGCAACTGACGAATTTTATTCAATTGCCTTGATAGTGGCTTCATTTGTTTATGTTATTGTTGGGTATATTGCTTTGCGACACCCCGAGGGTCTCCTCTTATTTGAATATCAATTAGTTCAAGCTTTTAAAATGTATTCTTTAGTAAAAAAACCTGGAATAATCCATCAATCAATTAGAATTGAACGAATAATCGATTATCTAAAATCGGTGAAAATTAATGTTGAAGATCTTAACTCATAAGTTCCTAATTTTCAGGTTTTTCTCCATATAAAAATCCATACTCGACTATTTTCTTTGACACACATTTTTTGAGTAAAAATGCAGATTTAGCACTCCTGTACCGGTTCCGAGGTACCAATTTTAATTTGTTTAACACAAGGTAGATATAACGTGAGAACCTTGCATTACGATGCATTCTCTCAACACTTTTAAGAACTGATTCAGTCTTCTCAGTATATTCAACATTTGTAAAACCAATTTTAGTAAATATTTTCTGAAACTCACCTGAAGTTTTCAGATCTGGAATAGCCCACCCATCAATAAATTCTTTGTATATCCGTTTTTCACTACGATCTAAGTTATTTCGTGATAAAAATCCATCAGAGATTAACAGCCTTCCTCCTGGTTTGAGTAACTTGAAAGCTTCTTTTGTAAATTGCATCTTATCATCACTATGAGAAATACTTTCGAGACCAAATATTACAGTAAATGTTGCAGCACTCAAAGAGGTATGGTTAAAATCCATATAATGGAAAGATACATTGCTCAAATCTGGAAAATTGGAAAGTTTTTCATTTGCTGCATTTATGAGGGTCACTGAATTTGAAATGCCAATCACCTCGCATGAATATTTACTTGATAGATAAATTGCACTTCCACCTACTCCACTCCCCGCATCGAGAACAATATCATTTTCAGAGATTTTGAGACGTTTAGCAATTTCTTCAACTGTATTAACTAATGATTCTTTATGATTATTCGTTCCATCATCCCAAATACCCATATGGAAATGATCTGAGGACCAGCCTATCATGTAAGATTTGTAAGTTTCATCATAATATGTCTCAACACGGCTACGCACAAGAGATCAATTTTATCCTGTCTATTAAACGATACCTCGATTATCAGAGATTCATGTTTTAAATATGAGGAAATGAATAAGAAAAAGACCCGAACCCGTAAAACTTTTTGTATTGATAATTACAATAGTTCTTGGGGTACATGGGGGAAGAATAGTGCTAGTTCCAAAACAACAAAGGCCTTTAAAATTTCTATTTTTGCATTTTCCAAAAATATTGAGAGAAGATGCATGGGTACCTCCAACTATTATAGGGATAATTGCTTTAATTATCCATGATGAGCTTTCATCAAAAAATATTCTTTTGGTTATTGGGCTAACAATTGGATTTTCCTTGGCATACGTAGTAAATGATTATTTTGATGCAGAAGCTGATCAACACGACGAATTAAAATCGGAGAACAATTTCTTTGTACATAATTCCATTTCCAAACAAATAGCCGTTGTAACCACTCTATCTATAATTATGATCCTTTTCATTATATTTGTGAATTTCGGATATTCTGGAATAATTTTATTGGCCATTTCTTTGCTGATGATATTTCTTTATTCATCTCCAAAGATAAATTTGAAATCTAAGCCTCCATTTGATATTCTAGCACATTCAATTTTTATTCATACATTTCCATTCTTTCTTGTCTTATATCTAATAATCGGTAACTTTGAGGTTATTGATTTTTTCATAATGGTAGTTCTGTTTATTGCCTCATTTATTATCCAACTAGAAAATCAGGTGAGAGACTACAATCTTGACATTGTCACTTCATTCAACAGCACAATTTCTTGGGGATTGGAGACGTCCATCCGATTGATTAAAATCACCAGCTTCATGCTGTCAATTTTCACAGTTATACTATTTTTATTTTTTGAAGAACTTCGATTTCTGATCCCTTACGGTCTAATTTACAGTCCTGTTATTTTTCAGAGATTATGGTTTGTTCAGAATACTGTTAGATCTCCAAACTTTATTCGAAATTTGGGTATACTTGGTATTATTTATACTATAGTACTCGTTATACAAACAGTGTATACTCGATTCATTATCTTGTAATGGTATTACCAGATATCGTGACCAATTACTACTTCCATTGTTCCCTTTGCTTTAAACCTGTTACGCTCGTATCTAATCTTGGCCCCAAGTACATAATCAATCACATAATGGTCGAACGTATCCCAAGCCAAATGGGCAGTCCTTTTTATCGAAATTTTAATGACATCATCTCTGTTTCTATTATAACCCATCGACAATCTCCATCTAACAGGGATATCCACAATAATATTTGGATCAGGTGCCCAGGCTAGTATCTTGAGGTTAATATGTTTAAAGAGAAAATGCTTCCATACCCCATTAATCATTAAAGCGGCCTCACCGAACTCTACATTCCCACCAGGAAGCTTTAATTCGTATACGAAAACTTTAATAGAATTATCTCCAAAGTGGAGATTGAACCAGGTAGAGATCACAGTTGGAACCCCTAGATATATACCTAATCCATGCTCAATGAGTCCTCTATCATTTGCTGCTTGTAAATTAAATACTTGATTTCTGTACTTAAAACTGCCTTTAGCTTTGACCCCAAACATGTCATATGCTTTTAGAGACACTCTATGAGTGGTTAGAAATTTTCCATTTGCATAGACCAGAACATGATTACGACTCAATTTCTCAAATGTGATATTAGCAAAACAACCATTCTGTATATCGACAAACTCAAATTTGTAACCTTGTTGCCATGTCCCATCGATTACAAAGGAAATTTTGTTATTTGAAAATTCTTGATGGAATTTATTTGGTGAGAGGTTCCGAAAATGATCGAAAAAGGATTCACTCCAATGATAAGACGGTAGTCTCTCTGAGATCAAGAAAACATCAATTTCACACCAACCCATTGCAGGGATATTTACAAAGAATATTCGCCAAACAGAATCGATCGGTCGCCCAGGTACAGAATTGAACATGATATAGACCATTCCCTCCTCCATCATGTCATCTGTGCCCTCAAAGGCAGGTTGCATTGCCGTAGGCATAAGATTGATTGCATTTACCTCTGCTCGAAAAGAATTTGCATCTGCCTTAAGCATTCTTAACATCAGGTCAAATGCAGTTACCATAGATCATCAGTCCTTTTGAAAATTTTTTCATTGAATATCTTATTGGAGATAGGATTTAAAGAATCTGTCTAACTAGATCTTTCATCGAACAAAAAGGGTATGAGTTAAATGCACCAATTTTGATCTGAAAACTTGATAGATTGAGTAATCTAGTCTTGATTGGATTGTTCCAATTCGAAATAAAATCAATCGAAAACATTTATGACATAATAATTTTGTAAATAAATTAGATGAAATCACTAAGAGAACTGTATCGGATAGGTACTGGTCCAAGCAGTTCTCATACAATGGCCCCAAGAGCAGCAAGTATTGCATTTCAACAAAAATATCCTGATACACACCTCTACAGAGTAACCTTGTATGGGAGCTTAGCTGCAACGGGAAAAGGACACCTCACTGACGAAGCAATACAGGGTGTATTTGGGAAAGACAAAGTGGAATTTATATGGAAGCCTGAAGAGGAGTTACCTCTACATACTAATGGAATGAAATTCGAAGCTCTCTCACGGGATGAGACTATTTTGGGAATGGTTGAGGATTATAGCACTGGTGGAGGGGCTTTACTATCTGATCCCTCTGTAGATAATGTGTATGACCAATTTCACTATCAGGTATTCCTCCTACATAGAATGTATCAGGTAATGGAATAGCAAGATCTGATTTTAATTCTTTTGCATTCCAGTTACTTGCACTCCAAACCATTAATTTGTCATAGTTTGATACGTTGATTTCATCATTAACATCACTGAAGAGAGGGGCAAATAAATCAGCTGTTTCATCATCCCCTTTTTCTCTGTAGATCTTTCATCGAACAAAAAGGGTATGAGTTAAATGCACCAATTTTGATCTGAAAACTTGATAGATTGAGTAATCTAGTCTTGATTGGATTGTTCCAATTCGAAATAAAATCAATCGAAAACATTTATGACATAATAATTTTGTAAATAAATTAGATGAAATCACTAAGAGAACTGTATCGGATAGGTACTGGTCCAAGCAGTTCTCATACAATGGCCCCAAGAGCAGCAAGTATTGCATTTCAACAAAAATATCCTGATACACACCTCTACAGAGTAACCTTGTATGGGAGCTTAGCTGCAACGGGAAAAGGACACCTCACTGACGAAGCAATACAGGGTGTATTTGGGAAAGACAAAGTGGAATTTATATGGAAGCCTGAAGAGGAGTTACCTCTACATACTAATGGAATGAAATTCGAAGCTCTCTCACGGGATGAGACTATTTTGGGAATGGTTGAGGATTATAGCACTGGTGGAGGGGCTTTACTATCTGATCCCTCTGTAGATAATGTGTATCCCGAAATAACAACCAGAGCGATCCTTGACCTTGTACTAAATAATTATGGAACATTTTGGGAGTATGTAATAGAAAGAGAACCAGATATCCCAGATTATTTACTAAATGTATGGCAGACCATGGACACCTCAATCTCAAAAGGTCTTAGTAAGAAAAATAGATTACCCGGTAAGTTAAAATTGCCCAGAAAAGCATATTCACTTTACAGCAAAAGTTCTATGCTTGAAAAATCTGTAAGGTACAAAGCTAGATTAAGTGCATATGCCTATGCAGTTTCCGAGGAAAATGCAAGTGGAGGTACAATTGTTACCGCCCCAACATGTGGTGGTAGTGGGGCAGTTCCTGCGGTCCTGAAATCTTTGCAGAAGTGAATGAGATTGTCTGATGAGATTATTGTGCAAGCATTAGCTACGGCAGGGGTCTTTGGGAACATTGTGAAAACCAATGGATCCATATCTGGAGCTTATGTTGGTTGCCAAGGAGAGGTAGGGGTAGCTTGTGCTATGGCTGCTGCTGCTGCTTGCCAGATATTAGGAGGAACTCCAAATCAGATAGAGTATGCTGCAGAGATGGGACTAGAACATCACCTTGGTTTGACTTGCGATCCGGTATATGGATTAGTACAAATTCCCTGTATTGAACGAAATGCACATGCTGCCCTACGGTCTCTAGATTGTGCTTATTTGGCAATATTATCAGATGGAACTCATCGCATATCATTTGATGATGTTATTGAGGTTATGCTAGAAACTGGTAAAGAAATGTCTAAAAATTTCAAGGAGACATCTCTGGGGGGTTTAGCTAGGGTATATGCACATCGCTTTGAGTTAATGGATAATGAAAATGAAGAGAATGAGAAGATTGAGGATTAAGTATTTGAGAGTGGATAAATGGTATATGGAAAAACAAAGTTCCTGTGTGAGATATCTGTAGTTATTCATATTAGAACATTATTTCAGTATTCGATCGAACAACACGATATCTAACAACGCTATAATTAGAATTATTTCAAATACTTTATCAAGATTGTTAAAATTTTAAATTGTGGGACTAAAATTCTATGTTGTAGCAGTTGAAATCCAATCTTCTGGGAATCTAGGGGCATTAGCAAGATTGTGTTACAATTTTCAAGTTGAACAATTAATATTAATTGATCCGAAATGCTGGATAGACAATCGAGCTTATGAAAGAGCGACTGATGGTAAATCATATTTGGAAAATCATCTACGATTTGATACATTAGAGAGTATAGTGGAATTGTGTGATTTTATGGTCGGATTTACCGGTGTTTTGTCTGATCAAAGTAAAATAAATAGAAGCCCGATTACAATTTATCATTTATCCAATGAGCTATCTTCAAAAGAGAGTGGAACATGCGCTCTTATTTTTGGTCCTGAAGATGTTGGTTTATCAAATAAGCATCTATCAATTTGTGATACTATCGCAACAATACCCCTTCTTGGAGAGACCAAATCTTCTAAAATTCTAAATATATCTCAGGCTGTAGGAATTGTGCTATATGAAATTATGCGTGAAAAGAAAAATCAGTTAAATGAAGAAAGTTCATATCTCAAATTATTATCAGGGGATCTAAAACGGAGGAATGATGGTTTATTGAAACAGGTAATCGAGACTTCCAGAATACCAAAAAATACTCAACAACAATCGTTAGAGGTATTGCGAAATATCTTAGGAAGATCAGTAATGACCGAAAAAGAAGGATTTACCTTGATTGGTATTTTTAATAGCATACTAAAAACTTATGAGAATGGCTCACCAAACTGGAATAATTCAGAATTGATTGATTGATGAAATATCGATGGATTGATTGATCCATCAATTTAAATATATTGTATAATATAATAAATTTGGAAATGCCACATTCTCATTTGCAAGGTGGAAAGGTTCTGAGACAATTACTCGATGGTAACACCAGGTGGGTCAATGCTCAACCTATAAGAAATCTTAGGGAAGCAACAAGAACGGCTGAGGAATTAGTTCAGTTTCAAGATCCCCATGCAATAATTGTGACTTGTTCTGATAGTCGAGTTATACCTGAATTTATGTTCGATGCAAATGTAGGTGATCTATTTGTCATTCGGGTTGCTGGGAATGTTATTAATCCTGACATTTTAGCGTCAATAGAATTTGCCTGTGTTGTATTGCGTTCATCCTTAGTATTGGTTCTTGGGCATCAAAATTGTGGGGCTATTGCAGCTAAGCAGAGAGATGACACTGGGACAATTTTGAGTAAAAATATGAAGAGTTTATTAAAAAAAATTGAGGTGAAGAATAATCATAATTATCTTGAAGCAATAGCATACAATGCTGAGGTCCAAAGTAAAAGGATTATTACCGAATCATCAATTATATCTGATCTTGTTCGTCATGATAAAGTTGTTATCAAATCCGCTATATATTATATGAGTAGCCGTTTGGTGGAACTGAACTAATTAAAGATAAATCAATTCATCATGTTTGATCTTGTGATAACTTAAACGATTTATTCAAGATGGCTTGTAATAGTCTCAGGTAAGCAAAACCAGCCAAGGATAATAATATTAAGATACATATTTTAGCTTCTCGAATCTCGAAATATTACTAGTTATTCAAGTAATTATTATTTACCAAGATCTAATTGATAGAAAGAAGATGGGTAAAATGGTCTTGCTCGGAAAGTTCCAATCCGTATTTAGCCATTTTTTTCCTTTTAATCAATCGATCCACTATTCCTTTTTTGAAGAAGTTATTCTATTTTTTACAGAGTCAATACCTTGTTCAACTTTTTTCAACCAATTTTTTGCCCAGTAAAATTCTGATGCAAGTAGAGTAAGCCCAAAAATAATTGTAACCACCCCCGGCCCAGGTAAAATGAGTAACAATACTCCTATGAACACTATTGTTAATCCCATTATCAAAATAACGATTCTACGCAATTCCTTAACCGTCCTCTTTGAGTATCTTTTAGTCTTGGACTTTATTACAGAACCAAATTCTGTACCTGAATTATTAGCCATTATTTTCACAATGATGTTACACACTATTAAATTATTAGAAATATTCAGTTAAATTATTAATCCGTTCGATCTAACTTGTCTCAAGTTTAACTGATCATTTGAAGAAAAAAGCTGACTGACGGAGGTCAGTTAGCTATTTCACACATTTTTAAAATGATTCTTTAAGGAAATTTGAGATGTGAGGCTGTAAGCTCCGCTATTAGTTTTCAGAATCAAAATTAAAAAAATAAGCCGAAGCTGGTCTTGGTGAGCCCAAGAGTTGATGAAGCTAAGATCAGGAGTTGATGAACGATGAATGATAGGAAAGCATGTTACTTCACGGGTCCCTCATTCACCAATCGTGGCCTTTTCTGACCACAGTAACCTTTGGCTTGACCAAATGTCCCTTCTACTGAGTTCCTCCTCCAGTAAACTTTCCAATAGGGATAAAAAACCTTACTCATAGTGAATGAAACATCTACATTAATAGTATAGTAAATTTTAGGTAAGTGTTGATGTTATCCACTCAACTGTTTCTTTTTATAATCTGTACAAATAGATTGTCATAAAACACCGCTTAGTTGTTTTACTATTTTTCTTACTACTAATTACAGCATCGTCTGCAGAAATTGATGTCAATACTCTGACCGTTGAAAGAGAAGATGGATTTCAATGGAACGTCATCGAATCCAAAGTCACCAGATTTGTCGGAGGAGATATGGATACCAATTTAGATTTCTCAGGTCAAAAATGGAGTGTATGTGTTGTCGGGATAGAACCAGCAGAGGGATATCCATCCCATCTCCTTGAACTGCAGGTATTCAACCCTCAATCGTTGAATTGGGAAGATTCTGACAACGGTGCAAATCCTGACTTCACTGATGGTTATGATGCTGAAAATCTGAAGGTGGGACATACGATAGATTGGTTTAATCGATGGATTGCAGCTCCAGATTGGGAAAACTACGAACTCCTTAATGATCGAGTGATGCTTAGTTACAATGTTTTCGAGAGCGGAGAAATTAGTCTTGGTGGTTATAGAGGACCAACAACAACATCAGTATCTAACAATCTTACAGTTGATAGTTCAACCGTTACCTTCTCATTCTCCGGTACATCAATGGATGAAGACTGGACCTACATTCTTGAAGGTTACGTGATCTATGACAAGGAGACAGGGATAGCTGTGGAATCCTATGTTTCCGACAGCGGTCATAATATTGCAGACAGCTCCTACTCATTTGAAAGTTCTTCCCTTCTAAAATACCAAGGAGAAGTGGAATGCTCACTTGATATACAATCCTCTACTGAAGACGCGAATTTTCCGATGAGTCTAGCGGTAATTGGTCTAATAATTTCAATTCGAGGAAGTAAGAAACTAAAGAATAAACTTCTCTGAATAAAAAATTTAACTAATTGGTCGATAATTCCCTTTGGGAGTATCCTTATATTATCCTTATAATATATCAAAATACCGCATAAACTAATAGATCGAATTGGTCTTGCTCGGAAAGTTCCAATCCGTAATAATATAGTAGAATTGATGTTAACTATTCTCTTCCTCAAAATAATTTTTTAACTTTGAATCAACAACTCTTCCACAACTGCAATAGGCTTCGGATAATATAGTAGTCTGATAACAACATATCCGTACATGTCCGAAGTTTGGAATTTCCATGGATTGTTCGATGGTTGTTCCTGTTATAAAATACTTAGTCTTCTTTTGAAGAATTACAGCACCGGGGGGTTCAGTTTGTGAGACTACAAAATATTCTAAATTATCAGAAAATAGTACGTCGATCAAATCTCCCAATATAACAGGATATCCTATCAATTTTTTCTTAATGAATCTTAAAAGCAATTTATTATCCGTTGATAATGATTCATTTTTTGTTTGCAGAATTATTGATTTAGCAGATCTCAGAGGAATCTTATTGACTTTCACTATGCCATCTTCAGATGTACCACAATTTAGTTGTATTAATGATCCCATCCGAAGTATTTCTTTATTAAGGTCTTGTGGATAACCAGGCCAAACAAGAGCAACCGATTTCCTTTTTCCTTCAATTTCAACAAAATCCTTTATCTTAACACCGAGCTGCATCATCAGTTTCTGATTCAGTCTTACTCTTCCAGGGATATAGTCTTTAGGATCCAAACCTACAACTCTTAACTGAAGTGTTAAACTATCTTCTTTTGAAGGACTATCCTTACTTACCATATGAAATAGGGATCCTCAATAATTTGATTAATAATTCGGAAAATCAATACATCAATGCTCAAATCGAAGTGAATAAATGAACTACTCTGCTCGGAAAGTTCCAGTCGGTAATATGTCATGTGGTAAATCGATTGATGACAAACTTAAATATCTAATAACCACGTCAAAATATAATGAGATAAACATCTTTATGGGTTTCTGAAGAATTCTTTTTTCGTGGATATGGTATTAGATTTTATCACAACAATTTTGGAAAATTTGAAGCTGAAAGTGAAACCTGAAGAAATCCTTAACCGTTCAATGACAAAAACAACTTCAAAAGGAGAGCTTTACAAACTCGATCTTAGTAATTTAGGTATCACACTATTACCAGAACGTTGTTTTCCACAAATTGATTCTTTAGAGAGTATTTTTCTGATGTCAAATCCAATCAAAGAAATTGGGGAGAATTTTTTGTTTGGGGTTCCTAACCTACGTGTAATTAGTCTTCGAAATTGTGGAATTGAGAATATACCAAATAATTTTTTTGCTAAATCTATTTATTTGGAATCCTTAGTATTATCAAATAATCACTTGACTAGTATACCAATTGCGATAAAAGGATTACAAAATTTGACTGATTTGAGGATTGCAAGTAACCATTTAACTCAAATCAAAATTGAATTACTAGAAACTCTTTCAAATCTAAAAGTTCTTGATTTACAAAATAACGAAATTATTGCCCTACATGAGGACATGATATCGTTATCAAATTTAGATAAATTAAAAATGGAAGGTAATGAAAAGCTGGGGCAATTTAATATAAATTATGAGAATACAAGTCAAATCATGTCATTTATCACGAATTACTATAGAGACAAGGATCCGCAAAAAGTTGAGTTTCTCAAAGCAGAAATCAATGGTCGAACAAGAGAATTTCAGTTATCAAAGGATCCTATATTCAAACATAATCGTGAGAAACTTTGTTCTTGGTGCGGAGCTCATGATCAATTTAGAATTGAGAAAGGATCAATTAGATCTAACTGGGGCTTCTCTAAACATAAAATTAATTTGGTAGTTTGTGAGAATTGCCAGAATGTACAAATGTTTTATAGGCACAGGAAATTAGATTTGACCTAAAGATATTGAAATAATTTCTGTCAGATTAGGGAATTCTAGTGATGATACTAAATTGATCATAGATCCTCAACTGATTTAAAATCTCCATAAACTTAAATGTAAACAGGAGTTATAAACAAATGAGAACCATGAATATATTTGAACATAGATATGTGTATATTTTTCAGGCTTCAACTTCAATAATCGTAGATCTCGATGATTTCACAAATGAGGTAGTGATGCTCTGGGGAGTAAATAATGATGCACCTTCCCGACATTTAAAAATTGGAGATGGGGTATTGATAAAGAGTGTAAAACATCAAGGAATAGTTGGATACGGTGAAATTACTCGGGGTTGGCATCAACTGGATAAACCAATGGATCTTGGAAGAAGAAGTCTCTCTAAGTTTGGTGTAAAAATATTATATAAAGGTCGATTTCAGTCCACATTGACGACTTCAGAAATGCGAAAAGACCGGATATTGAGTCAAATGGAAATTATGAAACGTCCACAGGGTACATTTTTCATATTGGGATCTGAAGAAAAAAGAAGACTCAAGGAACTTTTGAAGGACAAATAAGCCTAGTTTTATTTTTCGATTGTATTGAGAAAATTACTTTCGTTATATTTCATCACTGCAGTTTCTGGTTCTGGAATATTAGGAGAGATAATTTCGAGATTTTTAATTTAAGTTAATTAGATCGAATTGCTATCAAAGATATATTCTTGACCCTAATTATATCAAGTATTAATTCCGACGATCGATCAAAAAATATCTCTTTGAGTATTATCATCCTCCAATCTTTTATAATTACTTCCATCCTTGTTTTCTAATAAATAGACAAATAAAAAAAAATCGCCTAAGATGTAAATTATTGATAATCTATCAAAGCATAATACCTAGTATTTGTAGATCATTTATTCACTCGTTACCCGAAATCGATCAAAAATTAATCGATATTGGGAGGGTAATGCCTAACTCAAACCCAGCCGACAATTCATGAGTATGACACATCATAATCATAGAAAATTGCCAATGCCCGTGAGCATTGACGTAAATATTGTTACTCAAATGAAATTTGAGTGTTTCCAAAATTTGACAAAAATGAATCTATCAAACTCAATGGTTCAAACCCGATAATATTAATCATCGGATCTATTTTTACGTTGCTTTCTAAGGTGGTCAATTACTTTAGCACCAACTTTGATACCAATTGACACCGCACCCCCTAATGAAGCATCGATTACTCCACCAACGATGGAATCGACAACTTTATCAGTAGCTGCAGACCTAATACTTGTGCTAGGCATTAAAATTTTCTAATTTATTTTCATTAAAAAATCGATCGTCCAACTTTCCAATGATTGATATTAAATCTAAAGTAAATTAATCGACGTTCTTCTGAAAACATGATCTACACACCAAATTTGATCCCAGATGGACATTTTGGGAAAATGGATGATAAGACAGTTATATTATTCAAAGGGGGACATTCGCCAATTGAGATTCCCCTAAAAATTGATGTGGGTGAGAATGTTCATTATATGGGCTGTTATTTTGCCGACGGGACAAAAAAAGGGCATGCATGGAAAATAAATGCTTCAACTCCTGAACAGGCTATGTATTACAATAAAATTTATGACAAACTCCTCCCTAGTGAAGATTTTAAATTCAAAGTCACCTACAGCAAAACTCCTTCCGATGTCAGAACCGCTGATGAAATAACTAGAGATATCAAAAAGTACTGGGAGGAGAAAACAGATAATTCTTTTAGTGTAGGTAAAGTGTATATTGTTGACGCTAAGGTTGATGCAGCACTAAATCGAAATAAATACGGATCACTGGAGATAAAAAATGACAAAGGTTTAGTTATGCAATTTCATCAAAAAATGTTGGATCAAACAATGGAGATAATCAGTAATTCTAATGATAGAAAACTCCTTTGGGATTTTGTTCATGGGATTCTAGAAGGTGATGGATATGTGGCTGGGGGCGCTGAAAGATTGGGATTGGGGATTTCGTGCAACATAGACAATTACGAATTTATCCAAGATATCTTGGATAAACTAGGTATTCAATTTAGGACTGATACTTTTGATTCAGATAGTGGTAGATCTAATGGTGTACAAATTCAATTTGGTTTGTTTGAAATACTGAAAAATTTTAAAGATATCAAAGATGATGTCTTTCAATATTATCCAAAACGTGCTGATCGCTTATTTGATAGAATGCAAGATCAAAGTACAGTTCAACATATGTTGGGAAAACGAAGTCAATCAAGTTTTACCAGAGCCAGAGCCAATGAACTTAAAAGTAATGAAATAACAAATTTCTTTAAAAATAGGCAATTATGATGTCATTGCACTTAAAATCTAACTTTAATTAGATTATATTTAAATAAATTAAATTCTAAATATAAAACAATGTACAATTTAATTTCTATCATTATGTGATAAAAATTTTATGGGTTAAAATGGTTGATAATTTGTAATTATAGATTTATAAAAATTTTATTTATTAAAATAAGTGTTATTCTACAGTTACTACTTTTGCTAAATTGGCAGGGTAGTCAGGATCATTACCTAGAACCACTGACGTATAATACGCCATCAACTGCTGTGGAATCGTATAAATAATGGAACTCAAAAATTTACTGTAACCTTTTGGAATTTCGAAATATTGGTCAAGCATTGATTTCATTTCAACATCTCCCTCTTCTATAATGCCAATTGTGTATGCACCCCTCGCACTCATCTCTTGCACAGACCCTATCATCTTGGTCCTCGTTTTATCATTTGGAATAGTAAACACAACAGGGTAGTCATCCACAATTAACGCAATGGGTCCATGCTTGGATTCACCAGCAGGGTATGCTTCACAATGAATATAAGCAATTTCCTTCATCTTCAATGCCCCCTCTAACGCACTTACGAAAGCCAAATTTCTCCCAAGATAGAATGCTGAAGATTTGGTGCTAAACCATTTAGCAAGATCTCTTGCTTTTGCTTCATTTACCCTAATAATTTGGTTAGCTACTGAGGATAAATTGTCAAATGCGTTTTGAAATTCATTCAACTCATCTTTATCCAATGCATTATTCAATTTAGCTAGTTCATAAGCGATACGCCAAACTGCTACTGATTGAGCTGTGAAAGTCTTTGTAGCAGCAACTCCTATCTCAGGACCTGCGTGAATGTATGCAATATAATCTGAAAACTGAGTAAGACTTGACCCTGCGACATTGACAATCGAAACAATTGTTGCACCTCTGGATTTTGCATCTTTTATCGGTTTGATGGTATCTAAGGTTTCTCCACTTTGACTAACCGCCATTACGACTGTATTTTCATCAACCAAATGCTTCACTGCGTCCCACTCTGCGGCCACACATGGTATTACTAATGGTCCACCAAATTGTGAAAAAGTATAATACGCATTGAGTGAGGCATAATGTGCCGTACCAGCAGCTACCACAATTACTTTCGAAGCTTCATTTACTACTTTTCCAATTGTCTGAAAAATATCAGTTTGTGTTGATAACTGTGTAGCAATAACTTTCGGTTGTTCATGTATCTCTTTTAGCATGAAATGGGGATATCCACCCTTTTGAGCAGCTTCAGCAGTCCATGTAACCTTATGTGGTTCTCTTTGAATTTTTTCACCTTCAAGAGAATTAATCTCATATCCCTCTGGAGTGAGTATTACCAATTCATTGTCCCTTAACGTTACAACTTCATTTGTCCAGGGAAGGAATGCAGGTATATCACTGGCACAGAACATTGCATGTTCAGAGACACCAATGACCAGTGGATTGTCTTTTTTCAAGGCATATATTTTATCCGGTTCTCGCGTATGTGCAATAACTATTGCATAAGTTCCTTCAATCCTGTTTACCAGAATTTGAATTGCTTCTGGCATAGATTTACCCAATTTTAATTGTAGGGAAAGAAAATGTGGGATCGTTTCAGTATCGGTTTGTGATTGAAATTCATATCCTTCTTCTATTAATTCTTTACGTAAGCCGATGTAATTTTCTATTATACCGTTGTGAACAACCACTACATCGTTACTTGATACATGTGGATGAGCATTTGACTGATTCGGGATACCATGTGTAGCCCAACGGGAGTGACCGATAGCAGTGTGTCCGGAGTAATCGGGGAATTTTAATTCCTTTCCCACCTTTCTAATTGGACCTCGATCCTTCTTAACATCAATTCCATCTGTTGTAACAATAGCCATTCCAACGGAATCATAACCACGATATTCTAGACGGGTCAGAGCATCATATATTTGCTGTCCAATCGTATCCGTAAACCCATTTGACTCAAGTGATCGAGTAATCCCAATAATTCCGCACAAAGCAAATCACCATTTTCTTCTAAAAATAAAATTGGTACTATATTGTTCAATATTAAATATCGATCGAACGATAAAAATTCGAGCAAATTATATTGTCATAAATGAAATTTGCTGACAAATAAATTATCCATCACAAGTATCGATCAATTGCCCAATTTATATTTCCGTATTATTACCGGAATACTTCGGAATATATAAAACTATCATTATTCAGACTGTTATCTTGTAGAAACTAATGGTCTTCGACATCATATTCCTCACACAATTCAACTATTCAAGACAAATATTACTTCCCAATAAGAAAACATCAATAATTGAAATTGAACCCTCTCAATTATACAATTGAAAATTTCTAATGAACAATCTCGCCTTTTGCACTTGAATTCTTTGATGCTGTGGGAAGAACCAGGGAAATACAAAACATTAGAAATAATAAAAAAGCTATCTTACTTGCAAATCGATGCAATTTTTAGTACTGCCAGATCACAAGATATTGTTCTTCATAATAGGAGCACCACATACAAAGAAGAAGATGTATGGAAACTTCTCAAAACCAATAAAATCTTTGAAGGTTTCGCCCATGCTAGATGCTTAATATCGATTGATGAATTGCCATTTTATTATGCAAAAATGCTCCGTAAACGAGAGCAAATACCCAGCTGGTACAAACTTGTAGCAGATGAATTGGATTGGCAAGGAGAGATATTAGAGACAACAAAAATAAAAAAAGAAATCGGTGTGAAAGACATATCTATTCCCGATAATTTTCCTCAATTTACTGGTTGGTCAAATGCACCTAAACGAATGCTAGATTATTTGAGTACTAGAGGATTCATATTTTCTTCTAAGAGAGAAAAGTTTCAATCATTCTACAAATTACCCAATCATCAGTACAAAAATTTCAAAAAAATTATTTCTAATTTACCCAGTAGAGAAGAAGAATTTCTATTTCATATAAAGTCCACATTACGCGCTGCAGGTCCATCACCATTACATAGACTATTGCATTACAAATACATTCATTCATCTATCGACATGGGCGGGAAAAAAATATCACCAAGAACCCTTGTAAGCAATTATATCAGAGAAGGAATTCTATCTGAAATAAACGTAGAAACAAGTAATGGTAAGGATGACAAATATCTATGTTTACCAGATCAATCAGATATGATAACAAATATCCAACAGAAAGATCTCGAGGAGTACAATTGTTTTCTCCTCAGCCCGTTTGACAATGCTTTATGGTCTAGGGAAGCATTGTTAGCGCAATATAACTTTGATTATAAAATGGAGGTTTACGTTCCCCAAGAGAAAAGAATTTATGGATTTTTCACACTTCCTGTTTTGTATGGTCCAGACTTTGTGGGAAGGGTAGATGTAAAATTAGATAGAAAATCAAAGGTGTTTCACTGGATTAAATGGTCTTGGGAACCCAAATATAAGCAAATCAAATCGAAAACAAACTTTTGGAAAAAATTATCAGAATCTATTGAAAGATTCGTGCTATTTCATGGTGTTACTAAAACAAATTTAGGAAATATTTCTAAAACAAAACAAAATAAAATACGGAAATTAATGACCATACAGCTTATCGATGAGTAACAATAAAAAAAAATGGTGCCGCGAGCGAGATTTGAACTCGCACCTAAGGAAATTTGCAGATTGTGCTAATAATGATCACCACAATCCTCAATGCTAACCAGGTTACACCATCGCGGCATTAATCGATCAATTGGAAAATCAATCGGAATTGATGTCTAACCTATTTGTAATATTTCTATATATATTAATTGTTTTATTACTTATTCATATTATTTTCAATTCAGTGAAAAACAGATGCAGGAACGGGTTTCTGATAATGTGAGTTCCTAATAGGTAACCATATATATTACACATCGATATACAATCGATATGTGAAAATGAAATTCAGCAATTTCAAGGTATTTAATTGCTTTTTGTCTGTTATTATCGATATTATCGATAATATTATCGATTAATTCTCTAAATATGAATTAAACACAATACCAAGAAGAATGTAACAGAACCCCGATTCAAAATAAAATATTAAATAAGAAAATATGATATAGATGAAATGAAAGAATTCATCGATATTCCATCGATAACGTCATGTATTGTGATTAAAACAAGTGAAAATAGATACAGTATGATTAGTATTGTTGTTTTTCATCGATATTGATCTAAATCTTCATCATCTAGACTTTCGTCATGTTTCTTTTTTGCTTTGTTCATTGCATCAATTATAGCAGTTCCACCTTCAGTTAAACCAGCAACAACATCAGGCAACCCCTCAGCAACCCCCTTCATTAGTGCTTTACTAAGTTTTTTTCCTGAGTCTGCTATCTTCTCTGTATCACCTTGGTGTATGTTTTCTTGAATATTAGATTCAGCTATAGCATCATCAAGATTTTTCTTGAGTTTACCCAGGCCAGAGAGAAATCCTTTTTTGATTTCTTTGGCACCTTTATTCACTGCTTTAATGAGATCATCGGAATCAATTGAGGAATCATCAGTCATATAATATGATATTGTCAACAATCTATTTATTTGTTCTTAAACATTTTAGGATATGATATTGTCAACAATCTATTTATTTGTTCTTAAACATTTTAGGATATGATAGTTGTTACAAGTTATTACAAGTTGTTAAAAATTTCTAAACTTCATTGAATAACCATGGATCAGCATATTTCATTAATCTTTCCACTTTATCATTATCTTCATACAGATGATGCATAATTGCCTTTACTGATGAAAGTATCGCATTCCCATCCTGTGGTGTGAAAGACCAGTAGTAAAGATGATTTTCATGAACTTTTATTGATTGTTTCACAAATACAGATTGATTTAGAATTCTACCAAAATGACCATGATCTCTTCCAAAACTGAATACCTGATTCACAGCGGTCTTATTTGTTTGAGCAAGTGCAGCTGTTTTGTCAAGTATATTCATTATATATTCTCTTGTCACAGGTTCGTTAAGCTGAAGATGTGCTGCTAACGTATGCATATACTGAGAATTGATTTTGAGGGCTGAACTAAAAATATTCAAATCTAATCCTTTTGTTTGAAATAATTTCCAAACGTCTTTTGCGTGATGGGTTCCAAATCTATCATCTTCATATTCTGTTACTGTGGGTGCCTGAACACCACGAGTTTGGGACACATCACTACCCCTTCTAATAAAGGTCAAATCTGCATGATCCAAATTTGATGACCCATCTTCATGACTTGCAAAATATTTTATTCCTGCAGCCGCTGCATGGGTATTGCATGAGGCAATTTGAAGATATTTGGGTCTATCATTTTCAAAAATATTATCATTGATACCTGCTGCGTAAATTATACCAAAATCGGATTCAGATCCCTGAGCTAAAAATCCCAATGTATTTTTCTCAGCTTTTTTATAATATTCTTCCTTATTTTTCATACCCACATTTTCTTTAGTAGCATCAGCAACGACATCTGCCATCTCTAAGGCTTCTTTCCAGGTATAAGAAGCTTCAATACCCATCTTTTTGAAATCATCCATCTTGTCTTCAGATACACAAAGTTTTCCCCCTTTTGCGATAAGATTATTTAACATAGGGCGATCAATCAAACGAGGAGTATGTTTATAGAATACTAGATTTTCGATTTCCAACTTCTCTTTCATACTGAGGAGAAGTGCAATTAGGGGTTCTCCAATGGTTCCAGTACCATTTACAAGAACTGTACTCATATGAGTAAATAATTTTTAAAACGATTAATATATTAATTGGTAGTTAACTATTATATCTGCATATAGCATGAATAATAATAGTAATTTTTCTGAATTTATTTATTTGTTAATGTATAAATTAACATTGATTTATATTATTACCAAGAAGTGGAACCGGTTTTTCTTTTATCTTTAGATCGGATTTTTACTTGCTTGAAATGGATAGCACAACTTACGCAGAAATTTGAGGTAACTTTTCTTCTTGGAAGAATAGCTCCAGCTGCTCTCAATTCTTTTGTCATGGATGGATCTGCAACAGATACCCATCTTGATACTTTCTTTATTTTATCGGTGGGTACTTGACGTCCACAATTTGAACATTGTTGATTTCCTTTTGAACCTCGGCTTCCACCGGATCTTCCACCACTTTTACGTTTTTTTGTCATACAGGGCAACACCTTGTCATAATTTTTCATTTTACTTCTGTAGTAATAAAACTTGCTTTATTTTCGCTTCGGATAGTTAAATATGATTACGTAGAAAGAGATGCATCTAGATTGGAAAATTAATATCTCATAATACCTAGATAATCCCACAGTAATACTGTATTTCATTAGATCCAAGCTACAAATTTCATATGTCCATAATGAATACACGTTCTAGTAGAAATACATGTGAGACATGCTCTACTTCAAGGAATATTCTCTACTGTGTTGAATGTACCCAATTATCATGTGCTAATTGTGTTGATCACAAAAGTGAGGAAACATGGTTTTGTAACAGCTGTGGGGATGAGGCGACAGCAAAAACATGTGGTTCATGTGGATCCAAGACAAAAGTCATTCAGACAAATTTAATCAAAATTTGCCAGTCTTGTAAAGGTAACTCATTAGGAGAACCAGAAACATTAATTACTCAACTTCCCAGTGAATTTTTTTCGATTGCATCAAAAATTAAGGATACATATCCAGACCTGATAGAAGTCCATAGGAAATTTGATTTCTCATTAACTTTGGTGAGATTATGTCGTTTGGCAAATTTAGTAGGATTCCCCCAAATAGAAGAGCATCTAAGAAAATGTTCAATTGGATTACAATCTATCACCGAGCGAGGTATTGAACATATATCACGTATAAGAAAAGAAGCCTCCTTTGATCTAAGAAATATGGATAATTTCAAAAATATCGAATTAGAACATTATAGAAATGCGAACACTATTCTTCAATCAACATATGATAAAATAAACAAGGTTAATACCTTAATGAGACATTGGATAGAACAGGTAACTATTGAATTAGACCAGATGATGAGAATTGCTGGTCCTTTAAGACAGCATTATGAACTGCTAACCCAAATTTCCAGATATCTTCCCCAAGGAATATCCAATGTAGTAGCTGTTCTACCTGCATTGCCAATACATTTGAAAAAGAAGAGATTCAACAAAAGGATTGAATGTTTTATGATTTTTGCTGAGGAAGTATTCATTTGTTTACCTAGTTCAGTATTAGATCAAGACAATGAATCTAATAGATTAATCAATGGAATACAATTTCCATATTCCAAAGTTCAAAATATCAATACATCTAATTCCTTGCTAAAAGGATATCAACTACAGATTGAAACAAACGAAGGTACATTGAAAATTAATAATTCACCGATAATTATTAATGGTATAGTAGAATATTTTGAATTGATATTATCAGGTGAACCATATGTCGTTGGCGGTCCAAAAGAAATATTGGAAATTGAATCCAATGGACCTGACAAGAGCAAATTTAAGAGGGCGTCACAAAAATTCATTGATATAATAAATGAGAAATTATTTGGTTCTTCTGTTCAATTACCTGATAGGTCAGACAAAATTTTCAATTCTGTCAGTCAAATTCAGACAGAATACAAAAGCCTGCTACGAAAAATTAGAGAGATTGATTTTCTTGCTCAAAATTTACAAATTGACCCCCAAGCTTATCAAACACATCGTTCAACATTCAAAGAAAATATGCGCACCATACAAGATAGTTTAGGAAGTCTTGGGGGTCATGTGGTTAAGCGAACCTTTGATGATATGAACCTTGGATATAATGAAAGAGATTTTGAGGATATAGCTTAATTATTAACAGAATTTTTTTTATGATTATTACTAATCAGTTTTAATTTTTAGATTATGAAAAGTCATAATTCACAGGATAAATAATCCGAAATTTTGGCGTATCAAAATAATTTGATTCCAAAAAGAAATCATATTTTGCATTAATCAAGTGATTATCTACTGATTCTATAATGACTAACAGCTCATCAATTATACCACAATTTACTTCATATTCCTCGTGAGCTGGAAATAAAGTTGTGATACCCTTTTCTTTAACCAAAGAATTTAACCTCTGCAAACTGTGTTTGTAGGTCTTATAATTATCATCATCCGACAAATAGATTGAACCGTAATGAATTGTATCACCAGTAAACAACTCATCATTACTAGTTAAAAGGCAAATTGATCCAGCGGTGTGACCTGGAGTGGAAATCACTTTTACTTCTAGGTCTCCCAGTGAAAACACTTCATCTCCAATTAACAATAAGTGTTCATCACTGGAATGTATAAGATAATCTTTTTTGGAGAACTCTGCAGCAAATTCTGAGGATGAACTTTCTAAGAACGATACATCAATGGGTTTTGTTATTTTTTTTAAATCCAACTGATGAATATAGACTGATTGAAATTCATGATTTCCACCAATGTGATCAAAATGATTATGAGAATTGATTATGATTAGATCACGATCAGAAATTATAGGAGACACAATTGATTTTATACTAGAATGACCAGATCCTGTATCAAATAATATTGCACTGTGGGATCCTAATATGAGATAGTTATTGATAAATTTCGTATGAAATCTATCGTCAATTAAATCAAGTCGTTCACGTATAATGTAAATATAATCCTTAATCTGAATTATCTCAAACCAATTTTCCATCTCCAAATTACCATTTATTTTTATTATATATTGGTATTATAAATACCTTTGAATCAACTCTTACACATTCAGTTTATCATTTTAAAGATAATTGTGTACTATTAATTGAAGAAAATAATATTTGTATAATAATAAATATATAATTTACTTTATAATTAGTAAATTTGAATTACCATAAGCTATATTAACAATTGAGTATATTAGATAAGTGAGGAAAACAAATGTTCAAGATAAACAAAACCTTTCTTTTTGCATCCATCATCCTATTTATTGGTTCATTAATTGCTGCTATTTCCCATTGGATTGCCCACAATGAACAAGATTTTCGATTCACAATACTTGGATTTACAAGTGCCATTTTTTCTGGGATGTTTTATGGAATAAGTGTTGAGGGTCGAAAATGGCAGATTAAAGAAAGTAATACTGTTACCAACTGATTTTGATATATAATTTATCTAGCTCTTAGTTCTTAATTCCATTAGTAGGCAATACACTGATTAACTACCATTTGATGGAAGGATTATGGTTCATAATCATCATTCCCATCATGATCCTAACTCGTCTAATTATTCTTCACATGTAATGAATTTTAGGAGTAACGATTTTTGTATTGGATGCTTGGGTTCCAAATTTTTCCTAATTTTAGTCCTACCAATCTTAATTAGAACGTTTATCTATCCAAATGTGTTAATTAGCCCGATTATTGATTGGACAATTATTTTGATACTCTGGACCTCTATTGTTACCATTTATGTTTATGAATATCTAACCGGAAAGATCATTAACAATTATGTAGCAAAGATATTTACGAGTACTTACCTATTCGGCTTGATAACATATGTTTTAGTTTTGGTTAGTCAAATAGATATTGGAACCAGTAGAGTGTTGATGTTATTATTTGCAGCACCTCAAATTGGAATTTATGTATTTAAAATAATTAGAAAAGAAGAATTTATTCACAAGAAAACTAAATTATTTGTCCGATTACTATTCATTATATCTTTCTTTTTTTCTCTGATTAACTTCTCAACAGATATTTTTGGAAGTTTAATTGTTATCTTCACGGGAAGTTTGATATTCATAAGATCTAAAAATTTTAGTGAATATCGAATTGGAAATGATAAATACTTGGTCTCAGTAATTGACGCTAATAATAATTCACGGTTTTCAAAAATAATCAAAAGATTGAAAATATTTGATAATGAAGGTAAAATAAAGATCATCGAAGAAAAAACTTCATTTTTCGACAAGTCTTATTTCGTAATTCTAGTGGGAATTTTATATTTCGCAGGTTTTATTCTTGTTACTTCAAATAATCCATTGTTAAGCAACTGTAATAATGAGGTCGTTAAATCTGTAGTTTTCTCAACCCCATGGATAATTGCGAAATCAGATAATCAAAAGTATTGTACCAATTGCGGGGAAACATCCCCCAAAGAATTTCGATTTTGTGAGAGTTGTGGAACGCAATTTCAAATGCAAGAACAAGGACAATCTAATATTCCTCAGCAAGATAGTTACTATCCACCTCAAGATAATATCTTTCAAGGAAATCGCGGATATTCGCAGCAGGGATACCAACCGTATGGAGGCCAACAACATAGTCAAAAAGATGAACGTAAATCCATTCCAGTTTTTGTAGGTATTGCCGTTTTTCTCATTGTTACCTTGGGTACAGGAGTTATAGTATTAGGATTATTACTAGGAGTTGTGGGATATTTTGGAACTAAATTAGCAATGTCCACAAATAATCCATGTTTGAGTTATTGCATCATGAATCAATTGTGCAATTGTATATGCTCGACAATGAATTCTAGTAATCGTAGAAGAGGTAATTTTTAGATTTATCTGCTTTGAATTTGAAAATATTGAATATAATTTAAAGATAATTGGTGAGGAAATAATGTACAAACCACGTGTGAAAATCTGTTGTATAAGTAGTATAGATGAGGCAAATTTGGCAATATCTTATGGTGCATCTGCTGTTGGTTTGGTATCTAAAATGCCTAGTGGTCCAGGGGTGATTCCTGAAGAAATGATCACAAAAATTGCTTCTATCATTCCACCTGGAGTGTCTTCATTTCTCTTAACTAGTAATCAGGATGTCGAATCAATCGTTGGTCAACAGAATAGAACAGGGGTAAATACAATTCAGATTGTGGACACTTTGTTGAATGGAACACATCAGGAACTAAAGGATGCACTCCCTGGAATTTCGATTGTACAAGTAATCCATGTAAATGGACCGAACTCAATTAATGAAGCGATGAGGTTATCTCCTTTTGTTGATGGAATATTACTTGATTCAGGGAAACAATCATTAAAAATAAAAGAACTTGGAGGTACTGGTCGAACACATGATTGGACATTAAGTCGAAAAATAGTACAGAATGTGAAAATTCCTGTATTTTTGGCTGGTGGGTTAAAACCTGAAAATGTATCAGAAGCAATAAAACAAGTAAGACCTTATGGATTGGATTTATGTAGCGGAGTGCGTACCAATGGGAAATTGGATGAAGAAAAGCTTTTGAATTTTATTAATGAAGTTAATATCTCTTCTTCTGTTTAAATAAAACCTATAAAATGCATTAAACAAAATAGTGGCCAAGTGAGATTATTTAATGGAGTTTAATCTATAGAATTCAAAAATTACTAGTTTTTTTAATACAAAATGGGCAACCACTAATATCTTCAACTAATATTTTTTTGGTCAACTTTTCAACCAAATGCCATTTCGGTCTTCTAATATCTCTTCCATTATGTGTTTGAGGTGAAACAACGACACATTCATCTAAATTTTCAATACAATCATGGATTTTGAATTCTGCGTCTTCTTGATACTCATACAAATTTTTCTTTTTATAATCTATGAGATTTATTCCGAATTCCCAAATATCCTCTGCAGTGTAGATTTGCTCAATATCTAAAATGCCGGTTATTTCGGTAATTAATTCATTTCCTGAATCATTTTTATTTATTGCATCATATTCTTGAAAAATAAGTGTATCTCCAATTTCATAATCTCTGTTTGCTAACTCAACAAAAGATTTTTTCAATCCAGAAACCATTTGTTCAAAAATAGGTATTGGAGCTTTTGTCGTAAAAATGCTTGGCGCACGATGCGAATCACTGAAACAATTGTAGCATTGGTATCCCTTCATATTCGGCATGATGTGGGTTCGATTTCTCATAATATTAAATTTAGATTTACAAGATTTACATTTTTTTGGTTTATCATGGCTCTCAAAACCATATTTCACAAGCTGATCATATGTAAATTCCATTGTAAGCGAGTTGAGGTGCTTATGATTGCTATTTAAAGTAGCTATTATTTTTATAGTTTACAATTAAAATATTTCATTTGATCCTTACAAATTTAATAGGTTTATAGATCAATCAAGATTTAATCAAAATTTGAACTTTAGACTGTAATTGGAATATTTTAAAAAATTGCAGGGCTTGGGGAAATTTGAACTTGGGTCATCGTCAACATAATATTGCTAAACCAAGATTGATCGAAGCCCGATCCAAGATACTAATCATTTTGATTTTCGTTGTGGTATGATCTCAATTTAACAAACAGTTTCTTATAATGGCGTTCTGCTTCTTCTAGTAGAAAAACACCGATCTCCTCCAATTCTGACAAACTAAGCGCATGCCCCATTTTTTCTCGATAGGTGACAAACTCATTGAACTCCTTCATAGCTATCTCTCCAATCTCCATTTCTACAATTGAGGTCGAATATTTCTTGATTTCATCTCTATAATTCTTCATATTGGTACAAAATTGTAATCTAACAAGAGCTTTCTTGTTGTAGCGTGTATTGTTGCCGAAGTTTGTAAAATGGAACGAAATAGTCCTATCTGAAAAAATACGAATTTATTTGAAAGATATAATTTGGGACATAATGAACTAAAGAGAATTTTACGGGATTTATAAAAAGTGGGCCCGCCCGGATTTGAACCGGGTTTAATATACGTGTTATGAATATAATTTACACAATTTTCCATCGTTTTTCCATCATCGATATTTTCTTGGAGATTCAAATGAGATTTCCAAGGGTACTCGATTATACTTAATTTTTTCTTGATTGTACCACATCAAGATTATCGTAAATAGTGTAATATACTGAAGAGTTCATGTTATGCTTGACAATAATTATATCAAGTGAGTATGAACAGTACAAACTAATTAAAGGTTAACGAATATCAAAAATAATATGAAGAGAAATAATCTCTGATGTCTCCAGAAAATTTACGCAAATTAGGAGAAAAACCAATTTCGGTTCCACTTGTACCTGATGATCAGGGCTTCATTGGTAGAGAATGTTCAAAAGAGTCATGTAAGAGATATTTTAAGATAAAAGTTATCCAAAAATTCGACGAAACTAATGATAATCTGGTTTGTGCTTACTGTGGCTATAAAGGTAAATCTAACAGTTTTTTCTCCGAAGACCAAATAAAATACGCTAAATCAATTGTGCAAAAGATGGCTTATGAAGCAATTAGTAAAGATCTCTCTAATATGTATAGACCAAATGATTTGATTAAACTTTACATTTCGAGCCCACCTCCCACTATAAATTATTATCAAGAAAAACAACTCGAAACTCATATAATATGTTCAAATTGCTCAAATCAATACATTGTTTATGGAAAATTTGCTTTTTGTCCATTCTGCAATTCTCATAATTCTTATGACATTTTATTAAATAATTTACAATTAACAATAGATATGATGTCTACAATTGATTCGATTACATCAAATAAAGCATTGCTAGACAGAAGGCTTGAAGATGCTCTAGGGAACATTGTGGCAACATTTGATGGGTTTGGGAGAGAATTAACCAAGTTCAAAGGTAAAGAAGTCATTTTTCAAAATTTAACATCTGCAAAGAAAAAAATCCTCAAACGATATAAATTTGATTTTACAGATGTAATTAGTCAAACCGACTGGAAATTTATGGTTGTCATGTTTCAAAAACGACATTTAATAGAACACAAATTGGGAGTGATTGATGCTAAATATATCGGATTAACAAACGGTAATCAACAGGATCTTGGTAAAAATATCAAGATTTCCCAAACTGAAATTTATCAATTAATAGAACTAATCAGACAAATATCTTTACGGCTTAAGGATGGTATTAAATTTTAGTGTCTATATAACCATTTTGATTATTCGATATTTGCCTCTTCAGCCTCTGTTACATCGGTTTCTGTAATATTTATTTGATTTTCATCCATTGAAATTGGGTAATAGAATCAGAACATTTTCATCGTTAGATAATAATCTCAGTTTCCTTTAGTTAGATTAATATCGACTTCATCAATTATCAAGACTATTATTACGTTAGCTCTTCAGATCTATTCATTCATTCATAATAGCTTCAATTTTTCCAATGATAGAATATTTCGGTTTCTTTTCAGTTTGATCAAATTTTTCTTTGATTAGTAATTCAATCATTTCATGAGTGAGAAATACATTTGAGCTAGAAGCTGTTGATACCCAATCAATTGGCTCTTCAGATTGTTCTACCATTATTTCATCAATTATTAGGCGATTTGGAGGATGTTCTGACGGCTTACCTTTTGAAAGTATTTTTTCAAATTCATCAATTTCTTGATCTGAGATCTTTCTTTTAGTCATAATCCATCCTTCCAAGTTTGATATTTTTTAATATAAGACTTGCTTAATTTATTATATACAGTCAGCAAATAAAAAGTGTTTGTATCTTCAAATGAAAGAGCAATTAGAAATATTTTACTCTTCCATTCCACTAGTAAAATGTATTTATGGAATATTCCATGTCCTTTTTCAATATGATCTAGCAATATATCTCCATTTAGCATTTCGAGCACATCGTCAGTTGTTAAATTACGGTCAGTTAATTTTTGCTTAATTTTATTATCAATAATTAATCTAATTGATTTCCAATTAATGACTCTCATTCATCTAAACCAAGAAACTTAATGTAATTTCCAGTGTGATATTCAACACAATGGATTGAAAATAAAACTGCTTTTCTTAAAATCGACATTTTTTCATAAAAGTTTGTTTTCGACACTGATACTTGAGGAACGAATATTGCCTCAGGTGCTACTTCATAATTTAATGCAATTCCAGTGAACTTTTTCTTCTGTTTAAACGCTTGAAAATCCACACCAAGTTTAATTAACGAAGTATACAATTCATACCAAAAATTTGCAAAGTCATTATTACTTAAATTTTGAATACTCTTGTAATGATCGTCGGGAATGGCTAAGTAATGAGCAATAACAATGCGATTCTTTCTATCAGTTGGTATCATAATTGCCCCTTCTATGTTATCACCAAGTCTCGTCACCATAAATCTAATTGCATCTGCACTTTCAACCTCTTTAACGAATAAATCATCTTCGAGCATCCATTCTTTTATCGTGTCGAATATGGCATTCGGATCTGATCGATCGATATTCCTTGCTTTTGACATTTCTATTAAGTTAACAAACTCATTATAATATATATCAATATGGATATTTTTTCATACTTGACGAATTATGATTCTTGAATTGTTTCAGTCTGATTTGCTTTATCAGTAGGTTCATCGGTCTCGGTTGAGTTTGTTTCAGTAGCTTTATTCTTAACATCTTCTGTATGTTTTTCAGGAATTGGACAATCCTCTCTTGGGAATAGCATTTGAGTAAGTATTCCTCCCAGAATTGATCCAGCTCCAACAAAGAGCATGAATGCTAGTGGATTAGTATCATCGAGATTGGTTGTTGACATGACCTGTTAGATGCACTTGCGATATTTAAATGTAGCCAGCATCTTTCGTGGAGATCACGAATTTTCAAACTTTACAACTTTACACCTGTAAAGTAAGTGTAAAGAAAGTGTAATGTTTGATAAGTTATCTAAATTACTTAAATTTTAACCATCGATCCTTCTCAGACAAACCATCATCAAAATAACCCCGTTTTTGAAGTCTTTTTCCAGCTTTTAGTAATCGGCAAATAATTCCTGCAATCTCAGTTGTGTTTTCTAATATGTTTACCTTCTCCCAAGTCGTTGTCCTTTTATTGATTGGTATCGGACATTTATCAATTGTGTCTACACATAGCACACGATTATAGAAAGCTTCATCTTCTTTGGAAAAAGAAAGATGTTCATTATCCTTGGGTCGTGAATTTGTGGTTAAAATGATTGGAACTCGAATTTCATCTGAAGTGCTCACTGCAGATCCGACCTGTCGAGATGTTGAGGGATTACCTCCAGTCATTCGTTTTAACCAAGGTTTAATAACTTGCAAATTAGCAATAACATCCTCATCCAGAACACAAAGAGCCTTGTCAGATATAAAGTTCTCAAGATACCCACCTTCGAAACCTCGAAGTTGATCCATATTTGGAAATGCTACATTGCCTAATAATAGAGTATTGCATATTCTACCCAGTGCTGACTTACTTGTTTTTGTATCTCCATTTATGCTTAAAATTGGACCACGATATGTCCCATCATTACATAATACATAGTATAAGAATTCCTCTATTAATTGGTGAGAGGATTTTGGGTAAAACCAATCTAAGAGATTTTGGAAAATCGATGAGGGTAGATTATTTGAAATATCAAACTCATGGATTTTTGTAATTAAATGATCAGGATGATGAGGTATAATTGAACAGGTCGAAAAGTCTACGGTATAATTTCTAAAAGCATGAAAATGTGGTATTGAATCAAACTTATTACTCTGAATTTTTTCGGACGAATCTTTTATGATGTTTATTACTTCTCTTTTTTGATAGGTTGTAACAAAAGGAATTTGTTCTTTAATCCAACTTTGCCCATTTCTAACCCATCTATTCTTATCATATCTCATTAGGGATTTGATGGTTTCAGTTTCTCCTTTGACTTCAGCTAAAAAATATTCAGAATTTAAGAAATTCCAAGCATACCATTGAGATGAATCTATTTTGTAGGTGTTAATAAATGAGTTAATCATTTTTCCACCCCAGATATAATTGTGCAATACAGTATTGTTTCTTTATAAATACATAGTATGAATTTATATGGAAGATCATTCAATTTGTACAATCTATACTTACTTCTATAACATATTTTCATTGTTTTTATCCTCAAGATTCTTTTTGTTTGGGAGTAACGACCGGATCGACTTCCCATTTCTTAACAGTAATTTCTACAAAATTTCCATTCTCAATTTTTAATTTATTCCTAATGTATTTTGGGATAACTAGTCTCCAACGGTTGTAATCATATAATGGGACAATGAGCTTTTCTGTGGTCATATACACGTATGTGGCACGTGTCATATTTAAGTGTCAAGGTTACCTGATTCTGACCATTATCGAACATAATTGCAGTTTAGTGTAATACTAAAGCGCGATAATATTAGAAAAATTCGATTTTCGTAAACTGTGCAAATTTCCATTTCATCAAGTATTTTTTGTATTGAATAAATACACATTTAATCTCATGATCTGCTCGAGTAACCGGAAAGATTCTCCCGATTACTACTCCTATTCATGATCGGTATATCGAAAATGGTCCGACTTGGTTGAAGAACACCTGGAATACGATTATGGGATCTGATACGTTAGTTGATCTGGTTGCTCAGATTTGGAGTCTTGGATCTGCTACAATCAATGCAGTGAAAAATGTAGCTAGTGATCCATTAGGTGCAATAAAAGCTGTTGGGCAGTTCATTCTAAATGCTGTGTTAGGTCCAATTATTGATTCGTTTGTGTCCATGTTTCATTCATTGTTTGATGTAATAAAAATTCTTTCTGATGAATTTATTTCCGAGTATGTCACTGTAAATTCTATTACGAACGGATTAGAAATAAATGGTGTACCAATAACAATTTATCGAAATGATTTTAATGTGATTTTCGAATTTAATAATTTCAAAATAGATATTTCGAACGTCATATTTTTCCCAACAACAGATGTTGAAACTTTAAGTACGGGAACTGATTCAGCAGAAAGATCACAATGGGGATTTAATGCTTTATATTTTGGAGTGTTATTTGGAGTTATAGCTGCGATGACAGTTCCTGGTAATTACCAAACAGCATTTCGTGTTTTTAGCACTGCTGGAACACTTGCATCACTAACTAGTATTGTTAATTTACTCCATATTTTATTGACAACAAACCCAGGAGACACTGTTAGGAACGACTATTTAGATAGTATGATTCAATATTTTCTATTGTCAGGGGTAGGATTTGCATTTTCGCTAGGAATGGGATACGCTGCTACATTTATTCCACCTGTGAGTCAAATTCCTGAATTCTTTAGAATGATTATTACAGGATTACTTGGTGTTGCCGTCGAGTACAAAGCTGGAGGTGATCCTTCACTAACTGGATTCGGATTAGGATTTTTATTCAGCGGAATAGGTGCAGTTTCAACCCTTTGGTCTCCAGGCTCTTTAAATGCAGCAAGACTCACTAATTGGGTTTTGCTATTTTTCAATTTAGTATTAGCATTGATTTTTGGTGCAATAAGATATTTATAGTGGAGGATGGATATATAATTATGAATGACTCAAGAACTCTTTGTGAACGATTTGAAGTAATACATAGAATTATTACAATTTTGGTTCCATTTCCTACCGCAATCTTTGGTCTTTATTATTTCTTTAATGATGAACTCACTGACAGTTCCTGGTAATTACCAAACAGCATTTCGTGTTTTTAGCACTGCTGGAACACTTGCATCACTAACTAGTATTGTTAATTTACTCCATATTTTATTGACAACAAACCCAGGAGACACTGTTAGGAACGACTATTTAGATAGTATGATTCAATATTTTCTATTGTCAGGGGTAGGATTTGCATTTTCGCTAGGAATGGGATACGCTGCTACATTTATTCCACCTGTGAGTCAAATTCCTGAATTCTTTAGAATGATTATTACAGGATTACTTGGTGTTGCCGTCGAGTACAAAGCTGGAGGTGATCCTTCACTAACTGGATTCGGATTAGGATTTTTATTCAGCGGAATAGGTGCAGTTTCAACCCTTTGGTCTCCAGGCTCTTTAAATGCAGCAAGACTCACTAATTGGGTTTTGCTATTTTTCAATTTAGTATTAGCATTGATTTTTGGTGCAATAAGATATTTATAGTGGAGGATGGATATATAATTATGAATGACTCAAGAACTCTTTGTGAACGATTTGAAGTAATACATAGAATTATTACAATTTTGGTTCCATTTCCTACCGCAATCTTTGGTCTTTATTATTTCTTTAATGATGAACTCACTGACAGTTCCTGGTAATTACCAAACAGCATTTCGTGTTTTTAGCACTGCTGGAACACTTGCATCACTAACTAGTATTGTTAATTTACTCCATATTTTATTGACAACAAACCCAGGAGACACTGTTAGGAACGACTATTTAGATAGTATGATTCAATATTTTCTATTGTCAGGGGTAGGATTTGCATTTTCGCTAGGAATGGGATACGCTGCTACATTTATTCCACCTGTGAGTCAAATTCCTGAATTCTTTAGAATGATTATTACAGGATTACTTGGTGTTGCCGTCGAGTACAAAGCTGGAGGTGATCCTTCACTAACTGGATTCGGATTAGGATTTTTATTCAGCGGAATAGGTGCAGTTTCAACCCTTTGGTCTCCAGGCTCTTTAAATGCAGCAAGACTCACTAATTGGGTTTTGCTATTTTTCAATTTAGTATTAGCATTGATTTTTGGTGCAATAAGATATTTATAGTGGAGGATGGATATATAATTATGAATGACTCAAGAACTCTTTGTGAACGATTTGAAGTAATACATAGAATTATTACAATTTTGGTTCCATTTCCTACCGCAATCTTTGGTCTTTATTATTTCTTTAATGATGAACTCACTGACATGAGTAAGTTGATACCATTGTTAGTAATAAGTACCCTATTCATTATTTATGCATCTATTCATGAGATAAAGTGTAACCGACCTCATTTCTTTGAGTTTTTCAAATTACGTCGTGAAATGAAAGAACAACAGAATATTCAATAATTAAAAATTCAAACGTTTCTATTACTCAGATTGATATAGTACAAAAACTGGATTACAAATTACCACTTATTCCCCTTACCCGTGAGAAATTTCAATATCTAAAATCAAAATTATCTGAGGATTAGATAAATTAAGCTTTCATGAAATTAGCGTAAAACTAAAAGTAAGCATGTGCACGAAAAATTGACGATAAGTCCGGACTTTTGATTTATTTGTAAGTATTAGAAATTAAGTGCGTTAAACTTTCTCATATGTTCCTGCATATCATCAATAATGTATCTACGAGTTGTCTTAATAGAATCATGACCAGCGAGTCTCTGACATAATACCAGATCCTTGGTTTTACGATAGAGCCTTGTTACGAACGCTCGTCTAAAATCATGAGCAGTAAACCTTAATTCGAGATCCTTTTGTAATTGAGTAACAAAGTGTACGAGAGTCCTATCGTGAAACCGAGTTCCTCTTTTGGTTAGGAATATCCAAGGCAGATCCGTATCAATCCCAATTCTTCGTTTTAGGTATTTCTCTAGTAGTTTTCTGAAGTTCGGATGAATAGGTAAGGTACGATAGCCCGAAGTTGTTTTTGAGTTGGAAATAAAGATTAACCCTCTATCCATATCAATATCTTGTATCCGTAAAGACCTAAGTTCTTTTGCTCGAACACCAGTATACCAAAACATACTAACTAGAGTAATTTCTCGAAGTCCCTCGCACTTTGTCAGTATTTTCTTGAAATCAATCTCTCTCATTAGCTCTACCTTGTTTTTCTTACCGTTATTGACCACAATGTCTTCTACAGGATTTGAATCGACCAGGTGATGCTTGAAACACCACTTGTAAAAGATGTTCAGGATGGTTTTGTAGCTGTCTTTGGTGGATTTGTATTCGAATTGCGAGATAAACCCTGCAACATCTGTTTCTGTGGTCTTGAAAAATTTTAGACCGTGATTATGACAATATCTAAGAAACTGTAAGAGCAGCTTCTGATAATTACATAAAGTAACCTTGCTCAAAGTGGCTTTTGATTTGATATACCTTTCGATAATCTCTTCTTCAGTCAATGTTTTAGAAATCAAAGGTAGACCTCCCGAAATCATGTTTATTGTTATGATCAATGTTGTATGCAGGATTACTTGTTTTCTCAAATAATTCCTTCAATACTTCTCCGAGAATAAACGAAACAGCGATTTTACCTCCAGCAGGTAATTTCTGATCTTCTTTTGCAATATAACGTTTACATTCAAGACTTGTTTCAGACAGATAGGGTAAGATCTCCTCAACAGCAACTATCCTTTCTTTGCTCTCCACGAATTCAAAGACTTGCTGGTAGACAATATCCTCGAGAGGTAATGAAATAGATGTCTGATACTCGGAAACGAACTGGGATTGTGTTTGTAACAGCTTGGACAAGAGTGATTTAATGATCATTAGATCGTCTTCAAGAGATCCAACTTTGTGTGAAGTCCTGTCTGAACTCTCTCTGATACTTTCTATGGCTTGATCTATACGATCATTGAGGTTATCCTGTTCATCTAGTTCATTCCTCAGTATAGATTGATTTACCATAGTCCTAATCATCCGAGCTAAGTTACCTCGATGATGAAGATTCGCATGATTTTGCCAGGATACTTTTTCCGAGGTTTCTAGTTGTAGTTGATATTTTACTCGGGAATTTTGAAAATGTTTATCTTGAGAAATTTGGTGATTCACCGGGTCACAATCATGATCTTGAGTTAAAAATGTATGGAAGTCAGGATGAAAATTGCGAGGATTATGAATATAATCAGTGAAAAGTAAAATACCTGCCTAAGAATATATAGTTCATGGAAAACCACAGAATAAGAATATAATATATTTCAGTACTTTAAAAAGCGAATTGTATACAATAAAATATGCTTCACAGTTTATCCTTGAGTTTCATTAGCAATTTCCTAATAAAATTGGATAATAGTAAATCTATCTTGAGTCGCCCTGGGGGCCCACCAAGAGCTACGTCAATATTACTTGACTTCCTATCAAAAGTGAATTTACAATCAACCGTATCCCATTTTCTCGATATACTATCCCCCTTGGAATTAACTCCTCTACTACCACCATTATATATCCAATCGAGATAAGGCCGGCATTCAATGAGAAAGTACCAGAAGTACTGTTTACACTTGTAGACTGGGATATGGAATAATGTGAACCACATTGTCATCTCCTGGATAAAAGGACGTGTTATCTCAATGAAATCGAGTGAGGGTAAATCTTCATGCATGATATTAATAATTTCATCCACATCATCAAAGTAGTTGTATTCAATTACTGAAGGAAACCAGTAATAACGACAGGCGAAATCACGCTGAATTGCACCAGCAATATCTAATAATTGATTGAAATAATCTTGATTTGCTTGAGAATTTCTTATTCTTTTCTTCACATTTATTCCCCAGGATTTTAACCAAATTCTTACAATCTGAAAATGCCATTTTCTTATATTTTTTTCAATATCTACAATAATTGTGAAATCAGCAGACCCATCTCTCTTGGATTTCTGGTATTTGGAGTATGCCTTATCAATTAAATTACTAATTTTATTTACCCATTTTTCAAAATCTTTTCCGGTGTGTTTGGAAGTAAGTCTCTTGGTTGCATATAATGAGGATAACATTGCCTCTTTTAATACTAATATTGATTTTATTTTTCGCGAATTATTGATTGTTGAAACCATCATTATATTATATGTGGTCAAATCTATATAAAGAACAACCGCGTATTTAATTTTCATTATTTATATTTTCACAATTTTAACGTGGTTCAGAGTGTCCGATAATATGATTTAACCGCATTTAAGTCAATTCACGGGCATTGTATTGATGCAGTATCGCAAAACATTAAACTACTAGGGTGATTTTCAATATGTATTTGGGAAGAAATTCCTTTCTACACTGTGGGCTCGTGGTCTAGTCCGGTTATGAATTACTGCGTTGCGATTCAGTGATTGACACACGTTTCCTTGACGATAGGATCGATTTATCGACCTAGCAACCTGGAGAAAAATTTTGCTGAGGTAAAATTTTCTGAGAGGTCCCCGGTTCAAATCCGGGCGGGCCCACTATAATTCTATACTAATATCTTAAAGTTTTTTCAAATGAATCCCAATCTAAATTATGTTGTTCCATGAAGTTTTTGATTTTTTCTGATTGAATCAATTTTGCAAATTTAATAACGTCCTGTCTTGAGTAAATGAATAATTCCGTTCCATTTTTACGAAAGTTTCCTTTTGGACTAATGCCTTCTCGAACACAGAAATCTGTAACAAAACGCAATAATGATCTACTAGCATTTGAAAAATTTAACTCTATGTTTTTTGTACGAGTGTCTCTCCTGATATGAAAATAAATTGAACCATCTGTATCAAACAATCCTTTCATACAAGATGTAGATAAATCTCGATTTTCTTTAATCCAATGTGGTACATCTACTTGATTTTTTACCTTATTACCTATTTGTAAACCGAGATTCAATAGTTCATCAACAATTCCTTTTCTAGTAAATACTATTCGATGTGTATTACTATCTTTAGCTTGAGAATTTGAGGGTTTATGGAGAAATGTTTTCTCTAAATGATGATTAACATACACAATATACTTTCTTTCTTTGAGGCTGTTCAAAGAAATAACTACCGCATATTCACCTAAATGTCCATCACCTAAGACAATTCCTATTGCTTCTGCAGTCGCCCTGTTTTTCTTAAAAGTATATGATTTATATCGATCCTGAGGAGATATTTTTCGGAAATCAATTTGGTAATCAGTGATTCTTTGCAACTTTTGGAATGAACTCATATTCATATTGCGACTAGAGTACACATGGTTTTTAAAATTCGACCCTATCGCATTACTTATTATTCTAAGACTATATCCTTTGGACTTCAAATAAGCATAAATTTCTTTCCAATTTGCTGATACATAATTGTGTTTGTTCAAATCACATCGAACCCTCTTTTGTTAGTATTTCGTCGACTTTCCTAAGGCGTCATATCCTAAATTATGTCGTTTCAAAAAATTTTTAATTTTCTCAGATTGAATTAAATCTGCAAATTCGGTCACTTTATACCTTGAGCCAAAAGCTATATTCGGGCCATAGGGGCCATTTGGTCTTATTCCTTCTTGAGTACAAAAATCATAAAAAAAATCCAGCAAAGGTTTGCTTACACTGCAAAAACTCAAATTTATACGTCTCGTCTTAGAAACCTTATTTTTTGTAAATGAGATACAACCATCTGTATCAAACAAACCCTTCACACAAGCTCGAGAAAACTCTCGATTCTCTTTAATCCAATCTGGGACTCCAACTTGATTTTTAACTTTATGGCCTTTCTGTAATCCCAAATTTACAAGTTCATCAATGATACCCTTACTATTGAAAACAACTTTGTGAGCTTTTGAATCCTTAGCTGGATAATTCGCTGGTTTCTTTTGAAAAGTTTCCCTAAGGAAGCGATTTACATATTTAACATACTTCTGTTCCTTTTCTCCATTCAATGATATTGTGAGTTCTTTTGTGACTAAATGTCCATCACCCAGCACGATGCCAATAGCTTCAGCAACGTCTCGATTTTTTTCAAATTTATAAGACTGATACCTATCTTGAGGTTCTATAATGGAGTGTTCAATTGCTGAACCCGTTATACTTTGTAATTTCTCAAATACAGAGTAATCCATGTTATAACCAGAATATACTTGATTTCTAAAATTAGATCCAATCATTTTATTTATTGACCGAAGAGTATAACCTTTGGATTTCAAATCGTTGTATATTGCTTGCCAATTGGCGGACACATACTTTTGTTTACTAGTAAGGCCTTTACCTAATTGTTTACTTCTAAGTTTTCCATTCTCCTTTTCAGGTAGACCCAATACAATTTTTGCATATGCTTTAACCACCTTGCTAATCATTTTAAAAATATATTTCACGCTCCGTAACCTCTCTCAGAATGTCGCCATTCAGATTTCTTCACTCGAATAAGTGCAGGAACTGAGTGAGGTCTCGATCCCTTGGACTTAACCAAAGAATCCGTACTTCCTTCTGCTTCTCCCTCATCTTTCGGTTCACACGTAGATGAGTTCATAAAAGACAGGTTTTCCGTGACTTTTATCACCGACGGATCATAAACGCCAGCGTTTGGACCAACTATTTGTGTATTCAAATGATCTATATTATCTCTTGAATTCCTAATTCGTCGTTTCAGTCATGTGCTAACAGGACTTAGTCCACTTTCACCATTTGTCATGAAAAATGGTTTCAGATTTGGTGTAAGATCAAAATATGATGCAGCTCGTTTTGCAATATTTGTAGCCCCGTTGAAATCAGCGTGACCCCTCCAACCACATGAAGAATTACGGCATACAAAATAATCCTGTTTAGGACGATTACCTCTTTGAGCACATTTCCAACAAGTTTGAGAAGTATATGCCTCAGATACTTTTGCAAATCGAATTATGGGGCGAATTTTGTGTAATTTATACTCAAGTAAATCAGTAAATTGTGAATAAGCCCATCGATGAATCCTCTTTCGATGATTTTTAGTTGCTTTTCCCTTTATTGCACTTTTTCTGATACCTTTTAATTTGCCAAGGCCAATGTAAAGATCAAAATAAACTGCAACATATTTGATGAAATATATTAACTCTGCAGTTAATTGATGATTGATTTCAAATTTAAGTCTAGATCGCTTATTTCCTATATCTCTAATTAGTTTGAGCTTACCATCAACATCATTATTTGAATTACTCTTATCTTTAGCAATTGAATTTTTAATATTTGAATATCGTCTTTCCAGTTTTGTAAGAGATTTTTTCGTATTTCTAATGAGATTGGAAGTAATAAATTGTTGTTGAACTATCCCATATTTTGTCAGTACGGAAATGGCTACATCTTGTTTTATTCCTAAATCTATACCCAGAACTGCAATCGGTAAATTCTTTTTATTTGCTAAATGTTCTCCAGAAAATCTAGTTTGTTTAATAGAGAAAATAGCCAAGTATTTTTGTTTTACTCTTTTAATTCTTAATGACTTAATATCTCCCTTTTGTAGCTGAGTCCTGTGATAACTAGAAATTTTTAGAGGTAGATCAAGATATTGATGTCTAATCTTCTTATGATTATTAGAATTAATTCCTAAATTAGAATCCATACTATCCATTAAAGATACAATGTAAGAATCTATATTTAGTTTAAATCTTCTATATCCAATTGATCTTGGTAATGGTTTGTTGATATTAGGTTTGCCTGAATTCTCCTGTTTAGACTTACTTTCAAGATGACCTAAATATATACCACATGCAGTATCCCGACATTCTTTCATCTCATTCAACGAGATACGGGGAAAATATGCTTTGAAGTCATGTGGTACAATAGGTCTATGCTCTGTTGTTGCAGTGAGTAAATCTAATTTACCTTTGTCAATAGTAAATCTGAATTTCTTTTCATTATTCACATTACTTCCTTTTTTACTTTTCTTAGTTCTCTTCAATTCAATCTTCGAAACCAAATCATATTTATGACACTCAATGATATGCAAGTACTTCTTAATTATCCGAGTATCTCTGCCCATTATCTGTCTCAAACGTTGACGAGTAGATTTGGAAAGTTTCTCATTATCAATACCTATCTTCACCGATGTAATGAGCTGATTTTTCCTCTTCATTCTATCACTAAAATTGTAAATGGTCTATGATCATTAGTTGCACAAAATGCAACTAGAAGTAATTAGAGAGTTGGGTATATAAAGTCGTGAAGTAGAAAAATCTATTTTGTTCAACGATAATTCCAAAAATAAATTAAGAAAATATACCCTGGGAAAATTAAATTTTACACTATCTTGTAAATGGTCTATGATGAATAAATCTCTTGTTCATCATTATCTGCATTCTTGATTTCTAATCTTAAAATATTCATTGGGACAATCTTAATTTAAGTTGAAAATTGAGAGCTTGATATCTTTCTCATTGTAAGTATTGTTACTTACCTTGAAAATAATGAATATTAATAATCACCTACCTGATCCTGGCATCGATGTTCAAATGATTAAGATGGTTTTTCATGGCGTCGGTATTCTGAATATGATAATCACATTCATGAGATAAATAATATATACCAAATTCCAAACAAATTAGGAGGTTATCATAAGTAGTTTTTATACTCAATTTTAGCTAAGAAATTAGAGAGGCGTTTCCCAGTACTAATAATACAAAATCCCACATAATAGGCAAGGCACTCTGAAAAGAGTAACGGTTACATATTATTGGGATGCAAACAGGCTATTGGAGGTATTTCCACCAATAGTGGGGTTCCTGTCAGTAACCCTATTGTAGCGTCTTCGGGCAGTTACAAGAAAAGTATATATTTTTCAACTGATCACTTCTATGTCAGATAAATTATTTTTAAAATTCATAAAAATAAAATCACGAATTGTTTCACTTTGAAATTCAACACACTGTTTTTATTGTCAAAAGCCGATACATTATATGAAATGAGTCAATATAAGCGATTAGCAAAATCACTCCTACTCGCCGAAACTATTTTTTTGATCTTGATAATTGTATTTGTTCCTTTGGGGACAGGATATTTAGATTATATCAAAGAACCCCCAATCACTAATTGGGGACTAAATTATGAAGAATCTGAAGTTTTCCAAATGAAAATTCATACAATGGAGATATATTATGAATTTACTAGTAATGGAACAAAATTAATAGCTACTGAACAAGGATTGTATTATGCTAATTATTTTCCGACTAATTATGGTGGATATAGAGATCATAAAACGCCTTTGTTTAATTTTTCAGGAAATTCGGTTTCCAATAAAATCATTGATTTTGAAGTATTAAAAATTGACTATGAATCAACTCAATATGGAGTTGATGGAAAAACTGTAGATGTTGCTACAATTCTGATAGTTGATCAAGGGACAAGTATGATTATTCCTGCACATAGTGATCAAGCTAGATCACCTGTCTCTATTGATTTTAGATTTGAAATAAATGGAAGTTACTTATTTGAAAAATCGACGTATCTTCCAATATTTGATTCAGAAAATAGTCGAAATGCATTCAATCAAATGGTGAAAAGAGAACCATCAGTTAATATTAACCCTCAAGAAAAAATAAATCAAAATAAATACATTTATCCATCTGCATCGATACGTGAAGAACAATATGGTAAGAGTATTTACAGTTGGTCTCCTTACATCAATTGGACTTTTTATCCAGATTCATCCCGATTTAAATTCGTGGATTATATTATCCATGAAAAAAATCGGTCAATAGTTATTGATGGTGAGATTATTAATTATACATTTTATGTGAATCTAGAAATTGAATGGATATATCCAGAGATGATTCCAAAATGAAAGTTCCATCATTTTTAGCACATAAGGCTACATTGCCTATACTGTACATAATTTTACTTTTTGAAATTGTAACTACATATTTTGTTGATTTAAGAATCCAAACCATGATACTGATTATTGGAGGAATAATTAGTGTTGGTATACATTTAGGATATAATTATCAAAAACCTAAAGATGAACGTTGGGTGAAACTTAGAGAATTGTTGAGATGGATTATGATCTCCCAGCATCTACTCCCAGGTATAGAAGATGATTTACAAGATTTGGACTCTGAATTAGTAAAAGAGTTTCAAGAATTATCACTTGTTCCATTCATTGAATTGCGATATGTAGAGGAAGTTAGAGAAATAGGCGTGGATGGATTATTGATCTTAATCTATCTCATGTATCGATCACCCGAATATAGTGATGTAAAAACACTTGAAACAGATTTGTACATTCCAAGGGTAACTGTTTATCGTAGCTTGAATCGACTTGTCGATCTGCAATTAATTGAAACTAAACAATCCGTATCTCGCCCTAATGTGTCGTTTTACACAAATACAGAAACTGGGGAAAGTATTGTATTGGATTTATATCAATTGATCCAGAAAAATCATTTATAGTAAATTCGATTGTTGTAAATATCCAGATAACGAATGAAAAAAATACCTAGAATGAATATTATCATCAGTTAAAACTGTTATTTCTTCACACTAAGAACGTTAGAATTTTTGGAAATACTTCTGTCATTAATGCTAATATCTTATTTAGATCGAATCTACAATTCCTCCTTATGTTATAGAGAAACAAACAGCAAATGAATCATTTGTCCCACCATACAGAAGCTCAAACCACCAGTTGATGTATAATAAAAAACACGAACATCATTTTTTTCTGGACCATCATAATTTACAATTTCAAAAGTTTCACCATCAGAGATTAGCACGTAGCGACAACCATCGAGTCCTGTGTAGTCAACGATATCACCACGAGAATATGATGGATCTAAAAAAAAAT
>MDVR01000047.1 GCA_001940725.1 Candidatus Heimdallarchaeota archaeon LC_2
CGAAATAATAACCCGAATCAATGGATTTGTTTTTCCACTGATCCCCTAATTAGAATAACTGATTAGTAAATTTGATCCTTTAATATTACTTGAGTCAATAAGTGGTCAAATTAAGCCCAACAGTGATTCTAATGGAATTCTTGTTTTATTTTATTGCTATTTTATTTAAGATCTTCCCCATAGCGTCTTGCGAGAATAAATTTCTCAAGTTAATTTTTAAATAGTCCAAAAATTATATAAACAATAGAATTCTTAAATAATTAACCAATACATACATGTATTATTATTATGAATATTGTATAATTCCTAAGTTAAATGCAGTTCAGTGCTTACCTTCTAATAATAATAAATCGAAGAATAACAGATATATTTTAACAGTTTAAGTTAATTTGATCAATTTTCGATTATCTTGATCTAATCCAAATCAGTGAATTATCTCATTTACTGGCAGCACAGAGTAGTAAATTGATTTTTACTGCAAAGACCAATAATCAAACTGAAAATATTTTATATAATATTTTATGTTCACTTTTTTTATCTCTCTCTATCATTGGGTTCGAATTCTCCTGTTCCTCCTCTCGTTGTATTGAAGGGTCATAAAGTTGATCAGTAATTTCATTTGAGGTAAGATCCTTCTCTCTCTGTGAAGTTCGCTTTGACTTAACAATTTTCGCCCGTGGATTAACCAATTTGAAAGAAACCCATAAACCACCCATCACAAAAAGAATAACCCCATATTGAATATATTCAAATAATACAATAGAGGCTATTATTGTTGTAATTAAACCTAATATTAATTTCCAGAACTGTTTAACTACAATATCCTCTGAAAAAATAATGATTCGTAATTTTTCTCTGCAAATTTCACACTCATGATTTAATTCTTGATTCTTTGATTTTAGTATCCTATATTCACCGATTGTGTATTTTTCTTTTTTAAGATTTATTCTATCATTTTCACTATGACTTATATGCTGTAATCCAATAACAATTCCGTCCGATTTTCTTTTTTTCACTTTAACTGCACACCACCATCGACCAATTGATCAACTATTAACTAATATTGTCCATTAGGTTGTAAAAGTACTTTGTTCTGTAGATGAAGTAAATACGTAATTAGGATCATCGAAATTCATTATCAGATACATGGAGGAGGGGGGGGTATGAGGCATTTGAAGCCTGGAGAGAGGTTTACAACAAAATCGAACCTCATTCCACCATAAATCAGACTCCCCATGAACTGTATTTCAAGCAAAAAACAGATAAAGCTGCCTAGCTTACAGCTTGTCAGCTTTATGAACGAACGCTCAGATTTTTACAGGAATGTGATGTCTAAAGAATTACTAGGCGAAACAATCGATCGACGGGGTTCAGAACAACAATAGGTAAATTTTTACTGGATCATTTAAAATATAGGTATTTGAATATGAGAAGTTAAGAATTGTTTAAATTTACAATAGCATTTTTTGAATGGAGGACTAATTATTTCTAACCTAAAATTCAATTCCATGCGAAAAGTATTCAAAGTTATAATCGTTGGTAATGGAGGAGTTGGAAAAACAAGTTTAAGAAAAAACTACTTTGGTGAGGGATTTAGTCATAACTATATAGCGACACTTGGAGCAGATTTTGCGATAAAAAAATTAAGTAATAACATCCAAAAGGTGATTCAAATCTGGGATTTAGCTGGTCAGCCAAGCTTTAACTCGGTTAGAGAAGCATATTATGTTGGAACTGGTGGAGTAATTTTAGTTTATGATATCAAACGACCTGAGACATTTCATTCTATTCCTAATTGGATTGAGGAAGTTATTACTCATACACATACAGACTACCCCCCTCCAATGGCTTTGATTGCCAATAAAATTGATTTACAAGAAGAAAATGATATCTCAATTGTTAAAACACAACAGGGAAAAGAATATGCAAAAGAGTTGACTGAATGGGCTAAAATGGATGTTCCATTCATTGAAACCTCAGCAAAAACTGGTTTTAATGTGGATCACATGTTTGAGACATTAATTAAAAATATAGAACTTATGAATAGAACTACATAATTATTGTAAATGATGATAATCGATATGTGGGTAATTTCCTCATAATGATGTATTTTAAATGCAGGGTTTAATTGAGATCCTTTTTTCTATTTAGGTCTACCAATCGAAGCTCATAGTCGAGATGCAATAAAGCAAGTCCTTGATAATCTTGCCAAACCTTTAATACTGGAGATAATTTCTCTAGTTATATTTTTCAAGTAGGCGACGACATTTACAAAATTAGCACGAATATCATGGTACTAGAACAAAAAGGAAATGAAGTTGAGATCAAAGGAAATTATATTACAGTTTGGACACTAATGCGTGGAGAATGGTTCATTACAAAAGATATGCTTCCTCATATGCCTAAGTAACTTTCTGTTTTTCATTTGTCTCTGTTTATGAAAGTAAAAATAAACTAGAAAATTTATATCATAAAAAGTCCATATTTATATTTGTCATATGTCTGTCTCTTTGTATTACTTCAATGATTTAATGAGAATTGCACCTAGATATGCAAATGAAATTCTTAAATTATTTAAAACTCAAGGACCTTTAACATTAGGTCAAATAAAAGCTTCACTTCCTTTAATTGAAATAAAAAATATAAAATATGCACTGCGCTACCTTAAGAACACAGGAATAATTATACGAAAACCTAATTTATTAGATATGAGGAGAGCAGTCTATCGAATTACAACACAAGATGAGTATTTTGAAATAACTAAAGAGATAAAACTAAAAGATACATGAGTAGAATTTTATTTAGTGAAATTGTACGTTACGATCCATAGAAGAGGGCCAAGCAAGAACACAGAAAATTTCTTATTAGTCTCATAAAAATTTATTCGACAATATTGATTAACATAGGTTTGTCGTGATGTGTTGGGGTTTGGAATGGTTCATCATTGTCCATCTTTTCTAAGATTTCATTAGGAATCTCTTCAATATATCCACAATCTTGACACCTGAAAATTGGCTTTGCACTAGAACTTGATCTTGTTTCTACATGCGTTAATTTTTCCTTTCCCGATTTGAGATCATTATCATCTGGTTGTTCTGACATACATATATCGATTTAATTGATTTATTTATAGCATTTATTGGTAATTTATGGATGAAAGCTATACTAAATTTTATTGAACATTTTAGCTCCAATAGAGGACTCTAAAGCATTTAATAGATTGAATGCTGAATATCAGTAAAATTAATAATTCATTAAAATTGTGACAGACGAGATCAATCATAAATGTGGAGAATTATCCTAGAAATTTAGCCCCGAATCTTTCAATTTGACTACTTTATGTTGAAAATACAAATAAATGAATATTCAGAAAGATTGATATTTTTTGATAATTTGATCGAATCCACTGCTAATTGGCATAAACAATTATATTTCACCAAACACTTCAAATAAATGGCGAATTGAGTGAGTGAGATAGTATATGATGAGCTATCAAATAAGAAAATTGAACTATTACATGACTATCTTGATAAGATTATGAGGAGCATGGAAAGTCAGTATGGTTATGTCTCTCAAGTATTGTCTGATGACAGAGGTTACAATTTCAATACTCTTATTCAAATGTATCATATGCCAGAATTAAATGTAAGTATCTCTATCGACAAAGATTTCAATTTTCTAGAAGATGTGAATTCGACCTTGGAATTTTATAGCAATCAAGTCATAACCCTTGGTAAACCGTTGATCATTAATGATTTCAATCTTGAGAGCAATTCATTTACATTATACAATTCGACAATTCATGAAGATAGTGCTTGGTATGTTATTCCAATTCACCATTATGACAAAACAGTTGCTATACTCGGTTTGATTGGTGGACTTTACAAGTTTAATGTGTTTTATTTCGAGATGTTTCAACCATTTATGATTTTGTGTTCTGAGTTGTTGTCAAATCTGGTTATAGCTTAAGTTATCTAATATCAAAGGAACAATGTCAGTTTTAGTAAATTTGTTTTGCATTAGATAAAATCACTAACCCAACGATCCGATGAAACGTGCATTGTAATGCTATTTAGAAATGAAGCATATTGAACATGAAAGACTGTTTCTCTAACTAAAGGAGTGGATTATTCGTCAAAATTAATATTGATAAAATCAAAGTGATTTGGGAAGGATTATTTACCCACATCGATCAATTATTTTGTCTTCCGCATTATTGCTGTTAAGTTGTTCTCATCACCTCCAAATATGTATAGGCAATGATATACACGATCTAGTTAAAGAAGTAAAGAAGCTAGTTAAATCTTAAAAGTGAAACTAACCAAAATCCTCAGGATTATGTTTCAATTTTGATTCGCTGGATCAAAATATTCAGTTTTTACCTTTCCTGGGGGAGGATACTCAATAAAAATAAGATACATCAACCTTAAAAAAAATAAAATAAAAAGGGTCCAACTTGAAATATTGTATATTGTATTATTGTTTTGAGAGCTTACCAAAAGCCCAAACATATTCCCAATTCCTAATGCAATTGTCGAGTTTTTTAAAGGAAAATAATATCTATTTTTATGACTTGCCACTGACCTTTTTACATATATATTAAAGATCGTGTATACTCCAATTAGAAAGAAGGAACCTATAATTCCAATAATTAATTGAAATATCCAAATATGCTTATTGTTAGAAACATTATAGGTTTCGACCATGTATAACATTGAAAGTGGATAAACAACCAAGTTTGGAAATTTCTTTATATTATTTATTTCTTCCAGATTAGTGTTTAAGCGGCCTATCATCCACTACCCTCAATTTTGGTATATAAAATTAAATTTCTGAATTAACTAAATAAACATAGCTTTTGAAGAATTGACTATTGTTAAAAATACTCATAAACAATAATTAGGATTGAAATAATACTATCCAGTTATAGCTTCTGAAGATAGTTTAAATCCCACGAACGAAAGGATAATAGTTACTATACCAGGTATGTATTCTATTCTTGTTTCTGCTTGTGTAAGTGAGGCCCCTCCTAGAACATTTCCCATAAGTGCAAATGCAGTTGCAATATAGGCACGACCGGGTAATTTTGATATCGAAAGACTAAACGATACCAGCATCGAATATAGCCCAAAAACTAATAACAAGTTGCGAGTTCCTGCTATCTTTTTGATTAACAACCCAATTAACCCTACTACAGCCATTATTTTTGCAGTGGGATTATTTAGATCGTAAAATTCAGCGTTCAGTTGTAAATTACTATTAGTCCCAATGGATCCTAAACCGAGGATTAACTCCTCAACAACATCATATAATACTGCATCAACACCTAAATTAGGCATATCATTATAGAAATTTTCAATGTTGTTGTCTGACGGAAAATCTGAAATCGACATACCTCCTAGTGTATAGTCCATATTAAACGATTCCATGAATATATCTAGAGAAGTTGCTATCCAAGATCCAACTGCAGAAGACATATTATCTATTACGGTGAATATTTCATAGTTGGAAGCATATGCACTATCACCAACAACATTCAAAAGCAGTGATGCAAATCCAAGTGGCGTAGTCACTGAGAAAACAATATCCATTGATTTTTGGATCCAGTCTAATTCAGTTTCATACTGAGTAGCGAAATCTATCAATGTTTGCATACTTGAAGCAAATGGGGTTACAATTTCATCGTAGATATCATTAATTGTACCTTGTTGATAATTACTAATACTCACGAATAACCTAGTAATAAGTTGAATACCTGACTCCTGAATTGGTTGTATCAATCCACTTATCTTACTATTAATGAACTTCAAAACTTTACTAGCTTTATCCTTCAGCCAATCTAATGCATATTCAAGTGCTTCAGATACAGTATTACTTACCCAATCAATGAAGTCACCAACTTTATCAACAATCCAATTTGCACCAAATTGTAAGAAATCAATAACAGGACCAGCATATTTGCTGAAAGTTGATTCAATTACATATGTAAAATCATCTGTTACATGTCCATCTACATCCTCTGCTTGGATGTGAATTGTATGAGTCTGCAAAACGAAATCTGGAACATTTACTTGATATAAAACACTTATATCATTATAACCTGTCAGACTAATTGTTGTATCGAAATCTCCACTACCGGCAATACCACCTGTTGACCAGATATGTACATTATCAAGCCCTCTATCATCATGGAATTCCATTACCATATAGATATTTCCACTCACTTCTTCAATATAGAGATACACCCCATCACTCGCATTTACTTCCAAAGGATGTAATTCAGTTCCATCACCAAACACAAAGCTTGAACCATTAATATTTACATAAGAAGGTGCGAAAGTATCAAATACTGTAGGTTCACTATCTTGACCATCTAATACTCCATCCAAATCTGTATCATCATTATTTGGATTGGAACCAAACATTTTCTCATCTAAATCGTTGAGTCCATCACCATCTGTATCAGCTACTAATGGATTACTATGATAGATTCCATTATATGTTCCAGTCTGATTAATAGAATAACTATTAACTCCATCAATTTTCAGAGTTGTATAGTTGAGATCCTGAATATCAATACTCAATTCTTCTGCATCTGATAGACCATCTCCATCTGTATCATAGAGAAACATACTAGTGGATGATAGAACTCCAGACTGATATAAATCATATTCTTCCTGATCGGTTAATCCATCCGAATCTTGATCTGTAAGTGTTCTTATCATAAAATCTGAAAAATGATAAGTATCTGTACCTCCTAAATTATCCTCACCATAGTTATTATGTGTACCTAGTACAGCAGTGGGAGTTCCAGAGACAGAAGTAGTAAGAGTATAAGTCGCCAATTCCGTCCATAAACCTTCTGATATCAATTTGAAAGAATAACTCAATAAATATCCATTCATTAAATCATTATTTCTTAATTGTATCCGTAGATCATACCATGTATTCAGTAGTGGCGTAATTGAAGGATTATACCCTAATCCTCCCTCTCCATCACTGAAACTGAATTTATTTTTCTCAACACTTAATCTGGCATAGATAATGCTATCAAAATCAAGTATTAAACTTGGTGCAAATTCATGATCTTCAGCATTAACTGATGTCCCTTTATAACTTACAACTGCTTCTAAGGGCTGATTGTCGTAATTAGTAAATTCATGAGATATCCTGGATCTATACTGCATTGGTTTATTTATTTTAATGCTTTCTCTATAATCATAATATTCTTCAGTTAGAGAATAGCTACCAAACGAGTCTATACTCCCATAGATCATATGAAAAATCTAAAGGTGTTTCAAGAAGATTGAATCGTTTATTATCCTCATCGTAAACCGTTGGAGTATAATCATCATAATCCGCTCTGATTCTCACATCTAATAATAGTTCATCAAAATCACCTGAATCTACTTGAGCCTGAGAAATTGTAACCTCAGCTTGACTTACTCCATACTGTCCTGGCCATGTACCAACTTCTATCCATGGTGTACTTCCAGTAATTCTTGCACCAATCTTCGCATTACTTATGGTACCATGAGTGTCACCACCTGTAGTAATTGTCATTGCTAATGGAACTCCGACAGTTGTCTGAAGACTATTTAGATCTAAGTCAAGTGTTGGTGGAGCTTGTCCGGGTACACCAGTCACAGTTCTAGAAACTGTCTTACTTCCTGTATTCATGGGCCATTCAAATATCAATGCATCTGCTTTGAAGACTGCTGTAGTTGAAGCATGATTGATCAACACATTTGTCGATAATGAGTTACAATAACCACACTAGGTTATTTGAACAGAATCATATTCTATACTCATTTCACTATATAGATTCGCAGTTGCACTAACTGGGATTGTAGATCCAAATGTAAGTGGACTACCAGGTACACTCAAACCTACACTAATTGATGCAGAAGCCTGATATGTGAAAAATATCATACTTCCGATCAATATTAGCATAATTGCATATGCCTTTCTTTTTGATTTTAATTTATTATTTATTCTAAAATTCATTTATATTGACTCCACAGGTTATGAACCTGTCATATTATAGATCATCTTTATCATATGTAAGTTTGGGAGGCTAGAGTACACTCTTTGAAAGTATTATTTTATACTTCGTATAAATTAAATTAATTACGATAAATCAACCATCTCAAATTCTAATAAAGACTAAACTATATCCACAATTTCAATATATAAATTTGTTATACACCATATCAACCCATTTCATTAATGATTGTAATTTTAGAACATATATAAAAATATAGTAGAAAAAATTTCAATATCTTTCAAAATGGATGATTTAATCATTACACTATGAAAATAATGAATTTTTACAATCCAAATCAATTAAAATCAACATAGATTTAATATTATGATCATTTAGGTGTAATAGTCATCTCTCGACTGCGAGCTTGTACCATGTTTGATTTTTACAACACACAGTTGTCCATTTTTGATTGAATTAACTCCAGATCTCAAATACGTTTTTGATTCATTAATTGAAAATGTTGGATTAACTTGTGAAGAATTAATTAACCTGGGAATATTTCTTTATCATCCTGATATTTTTTTATCACTGAATAAAAATCAAATTGAAAATGTGAAACTATGGTTGTTTCTAGATAAGTCTGAACAAGAATGGTTGAAAGCACTTTGCGAATATTATAATAAAACAGAAATGGAAGTTATTAATTGGTTGCTGAGTTAATGGTCTGGTTTCATCAATTCCCATTTTTAGGTCTACTTACTAGAAACTGGGAAAGGCGGAATCAATACTTTCGATTGCATTACTGCAAAACAGTCTCTCCTACAGCTGGAGGGATTTTACCCAGCATCTTCAACAACATGAAAGCATTTTAATCGAATTTGGCGCAGACAAAGTCCCATCCACTAGTTCTATTTATTCCTCTTGGTGCAGTATTCCAGCCTCTCAACTTGAAAACTTAGTTGGTTTGATTGGGAAAACGCTTAGTCCAAAGCCACAAGACGTGGCATTTGATAGTTCAGGTTTCCTTTTCAAAGGTGGTTCAGTTTGGATCCTCCTAAAGTGGGCAAGGAAGCAATTGAAAAAAACTTCACGAGCTTTTTACAAAGTGCATATTGCAACGGATCTTAATTCTGCTGCAGTCCTGGCAATCAAACTCTCGAAAGCACCAACACACGACCTTAAGATCGCTTGGAGGTTAGTCAAATCTTTAGGACTGCGATGCCTTTCTACCTTAAAAAGAATCTATGGTGACAAGGCATACACTGATTTCACACTCTACAAGCATCTTAGGAAACACTCTGTGCAACTGACCGTGGAACCACGGTCGAATGCAACTGATAAGGGTACGAACAGCTTTCATGATAAAAACCTGAGGTTATACCACAATTCGCCTGGATTATGGAAAAAGACACACAGACACGGTCAAAAGGCAATTGTGGAGCGCGTCTTTGGAGCAGTGAAATCTAAACCCATCCCATTGAGTGCCAGAAGAGCGAAAAACAAACGTAAGCAGCTGATAATGAAGTTTTTTGTGTACAATTTCAATTTGCTGCTGGAGTTGGAAAATTTGAGGTGAAAACAAAATTTAAACAGCACATATTGAAAAAATATAAGGGTATTCCAAGTATGTTTTAGTTTAAGTGTTATTCATTGGATACTTTTTTCGTAGTTGTCTTGGTGGATTTCTTCTCCTCCTTTTTCTTCTCTTCCTTTTTTGCACCATAGATTTTAGATTGATTTTCCTCAATGTATGTCTTGGGCTTTTTGGCACTGGGATCCAGATGAACCAATTCGTTTCCCATACCGTCCAGTGAGATGTAGCCTTTTTCTTTGTATTCAGTTGCCTGTTTGAATATCTGATCATAACTATTAGGGTCTGCAATTCCCATGGGGCCAATCAGATAGAAGCCCTTGCCCTCGGGTAAGAAACCACAATCAACTATTGTTGCTCTACCTACCTTTAACCCCACATGACCCGCTGGTTTGTCATCGAAACCAAAATCTTTCCTCTGTGCTTTGGTGGCTTTGTGTAGAACCATACGAATATCTGATGCATGACCCATTACTGCCCCACCTTGGGCACCAAGTTCGGGAGTTCCCATTTGACCACCAATATTTGATCTCACATGATTGGTATAGAAAACAACCATATTGAAAAGTACAGCCATATTCTTAAGTTTATCCAGAACTCGTTTGAGATGCTTTTGTCTTGGTTGAAGTTTGGCTAGATCTGATCCACCGACGGGATATTGTGATTTGAGTGCATCCATGATGGAATCAATTACTACAATTCCAATATCCTTCTCCTTGGCAACCTTGGTGATCTCATCAAGTGCTAATTCAACTTCATCCATAGAATCAGCTCGTGAATATAGGAATTTATCCTTCATCTTCTCCATATCAGCACCCCAATATCTAGCCAGATATTTGAAACGATCCAGCACAAATGCTCCTTCAGTATCGATATAGGCAACTCCCCTCTCCCAGCCGCCTCTTTCCTTGGATGCCATAACCATGGCAGCAGCTGTATAACAGATCTGGGTCTTGCCCATGGCTGGTTCACCATAGAACTCAACCATCGTTTTTGATCGCCATCCAACTTGTCCTCCCGAATATGTCAGCATCTCATCCAATGAGGATGAGCCTGTGGGGAGATAATTGAAATCTTCTTCTCTTTTTACCATTCCTTCATAGTTGATAACTAAGTTTCCCTTCAACTTGACTTTGAGGGCATGATTAAAGATTACTTTCGCATTGGCAGCTGAGATTCCTTCAATATCTTCTATTTCTTTTGCTGATAGTGCTAAAATCCCTGAATAATCCTCGAATCCGGCATTTGTTAAAGCACTTTTGGCACGCTTCTGAGCACTTGGAGTTTTGAACCCTGCTTCCACAAGGAATTCATCCATGGTAGGCTCAGCTAAGTATGTAATTCCTTCCAACTCAAAAGTCGGACGGTCTTCGGCTTGTGTAACCATAGGATAATCATAAGTCTCAAAATCTATTTAAGTAACCACAACTAGTGCTTCTGGTATTTTTTCTGTTCCATTGGTCTCATAAGTGCTACCAGTGTAAGGGCTAATAGGAACAAGAGTACCGCATCACCCATAGTTAGTGTTGTGTCCCCTATAATGATATATTCGCCTTCTTTTCGCACAAAATATTTGTCTATTATGAATAGAGCCGCTGGTACTAGTATGATTGATAACCTTCGCATTAATGATACTGTTTCTTCTTTGTTAGTATCCAGTAGGTTTGCCATTAATATTACATAAGTCAAATTTTATTTAAGTAACAAATCTTTGATTGATTAATCTTAATTATTTAATTCTGTTTTTTTACTTCTTTTGAATTCCTTTCCCCCGTAACTATATTCGTAGGCCGCGATAGCTCTCGCTAGCACCACTCTAGAATGATAAGGATTGTATGGTTTATACTGGGCCTCATCGAATTTATCACATGCGAGCTGAATTCGATATTTCATTTCTATGCCCTCATCCGTAAGTATGGCAATGCCTTTTAGAATTAGTTTAAAGCTTTCTTTATCCGAATTCTCAATGGTATCATCCTCAGAGAGGGGCTGAATGATTGTTTTAATCCTGTTTATCAATGTTTCAAGATAAACATCAACCGAGATAAATAGATCACTTGAAGATTGTAAACGATCTATAATGTCTATTTTTTCCGCAAATAGTAGATCATAACCCTCGACGAGTTTACTTCTATCTGATTCAGGGATGGTTGAATCCTCAATCAATGGTTTTACCATTTCTTTTAAGAAATTTAGAACTTGATCCATAGATTATCTCCATTTATTCTTACAATATGATTCTTATATAAATAATTGAGAAAGTAATCTAATAATTTTCTGTTTATTTATATATAAATGATCTCTTCAATATATTAGGCGATACAAATAGCTTCTGCTGATAAATCACTGAATTCAACTTCTATTAAATCCAATGCCTTGAGGGGGGAGATTAGAGGTAGTAATGGCTTTGGTCTTTCTATTAGCAATACTGCAATGAAGATTGTTGTTCCTAATAATATCTCGAACAAGCAGCTCATTCGATTTGAAGACGCAGTTTTTCATACTATTTCAAAGCATCTGGGTTCACAAACTAAATCCAATGATGAAAAATCTATATTGGACAATATATCAAGTTCTCATAAGATTGATTTAAAGAAAATTTTACAATTGACAGAAGAAATTGCCAACCCAATTTATCTACATAAAGGAGATATCCAGAAGAATATTGATGAACACAATTCTTTATTCATTGATGGATTAGCTCCAGATATTGGGTGGAAATTACAATTATTGCTAGATAGTTGGCATGAAGGTGATCCTTATCTTTTTCCAGAGATAAAACTACGGATCTATAATATGCGACTTCAATTCCAGAATAATGATTTATCGAAGCTTCATGATTTTTATGAAAATATCTATGATTTTGATAGAATACTATCCTTGAAGACTTTATTCAGTAGTATTGAAAGAAAAGAACTCTATGCTGATGAGATAGCAGTTTTAGTATTCAAAAATCGTTTAGATGTTTATCTGAAGAAGGATTTGTATAATCTTGACAAAATTGATTTTGTCCAACCAGAATTGGATTTGAATAACGGTTATAATATTTTAGTATCCAATCAGAATACCTTGGATTCTATTCGTGACCTCAGCAAACCCAAGATAATGACAATAATAGATGCAATACTAAACAATGCAGAAGAATTAGGATTTGATAAATTATTAACAACACAAATTCGAGATAATTTCATAAATAACTTCTCCATAGCCCCTCAAATTAGTATTGATGATTTCACTTATTTACTGGAACAAGTGGATAATCTATTCTTGAAAAGACTTCCAAATAAACAAATTAAACCAGATAATATCTCAATGGATTTAGATGTCTTACATTATTTCAGAACCCTAGCCGATAGCAATATCAGTTTAGAGGAACTATTGACTATTTCAACTAAATTCATTCATATATCAGATATTAGTCAGGAATATACGAATGAGGATCAATCAATGGATAGAGAGATGTTCGAAATAGCAAAGTTATCTGGAAAACCAATTATCAGAACCAGATATTTTCTCAATAACCCTGAGAAATTCTTCATTAGGAATATGGATCTGAGTGGTATTCGTATGATAAAACAACCAGATATGCGTATTCTGGGTAAGCTAAAACATTTGAAAACACTTAAACTAAACAACAATAGATCAAGTGGTGAATTTGATATTTCAGCTTTAGATTTTGGTGAAATTCCCGATCTTGAGATTCTCTATCTGAAAAATTGTGGATTGAATAGCTTAACTTCAAAGATGTTTGCTGCATGTACCAAATTACAAATCATTCATGCTGAGGGTAATCCCATTAAACAGATTGAGGAAAATTGTTTTGCGGGCTTAGAGATTAAAGAGTTGCATATCGATATACTTGATAATCAGGACTTTTCAGAGGATATTAGAGAAATACTTGATATGACTGTAGTAAATAAAGAAATGCGACAGAAACGTATAATTGAAAATTTATGTCAAAATAGTACAAAATCATCGTAGGATTTAATGCAGTTTTCACTAAAGGTGTCATCCCATCCAAAGACCAAATTTCGATTTATTACCAAATTTACCCTATTCGTTGCTTTGAAATTATTTGTTACTTATTAAATATATTTTGTGATTAGGATTTTGAAATATCAAAAATGTCTCTGGATCAATTCGAAGTCATTCAAGTTTAGTTTTTGATTTTTTTCTTTCAAATCCTTCTGTTCAAAGTTTTCGAAAATTGTTAAGTTTGATAATCAAAAAATTTAGCAAATCGGGTTGCACCCTCCTCCACCTCCACCTGTATATTCTATAACTTTGATCCCGTCAAATATTGCATTCACAGAACTATACCCTACTTCGAATCCAATTGTTAATATTTTATCAGATGCGGACCATCCCATGCCAATCAGGGTGGAATAACTAATGGATCTCAAGTACCAAGTATTTGAATTTGATCCAAAAAAGTCGAACCATGTATGGGCCCCTACATTATAACCTGAAACATCTTTATTGATCCAGACTCTGACATGTGAATTGTCATTATAAGTATAATGATAAAATCTAATTGACAGTACCTCACTTAATAAATACTGAACATTTTGATAAATGCCTGAACTGTAACTGAAGGGTAGCCACACGGAAATGCTTCCATGTTTAACAGGACTAATCTTTGCAACAGCATCTTCACGAGGGTTTAACCAATCATCAAACCCATACCTAAATACCCCAGATTGTGGATCATAATAGGTGTAATAATTTTCAAAACTACTATTAACCAATGGGTCTGTAGGTGTACCTGAAACATGCATCGATAATATTATAATAAGAATAAAATTTAGGTATAGTAAATTTGTTTTCTTATTCATATTCTTACCTCCCCTCTTGAAAATTTAGAAATGTTTATAGTTCTCAATTTCTTTTTTTGTGTTTTTATATTTAATTTTTCCATTTTAATACCTCAGATCTTTTGATCTAAACCATCGATCGATCAAATGAGCTTTTCATTTGCTAATTGATCAAATGTATACTAACCAAACAAGCAAATTCATATTTAAATCTTACTGGAGATCAAAAGAGAGTAGGTAAAAATTGGAATTCGTGGATAAGCACTTTTTACCCCCAATTAGTTAAAAATTTCAATTATGAGAAGTTCTCAGCTCATTTTTGCACATCACTAACTGATTCAATAATCAACTTATAGTATCTTGATCAATCATAAAATCTAGTGTGTCCAATTCCTTCTTTAAAAATTCATTTATCCCTGACAATTCAAATTCAGCTGATTGTAAACTAATGGCTAATTCAGAGGTTTGTCCCCGTTTTTGTAAATTCTTAAACCTCTCTTGTTTAATTAATATTTCATCATATAGTCTTAGCAACCCGAGCGATTGAGCTTTATTTGCCGCTTCAGACAGGGTACTCAAGTATTCATCTGTTTCAGAGTCAATTGCCTTCAAATATGCTTTAATAATGATAAGCTCAACCTTTAGTAATTCGTTAGAATTAATATTTGCATGTTCATACAGTTCATTAAAAAGTAAATCAGATATTTTCCTAACCTCTTTGGTTCTTTTGGAATAATATCTATTAGTTATGAGTTTTAATCTCTGTAACTTCAGAATAGAAGAATATTCATAAGCAACCTTACTCATCAATGATATTTTTTGATATGCAGATTCAGTTAATATTTCCTCTATCACGCGTGGATATTGTTGTTTTTCTAGAATTGAAATGATAGCTCGTAAATATTGCAGCTCTACACTTTCAGAATCTTCTAACTGTCGTAATTTGTTCATTTCTAAAAATAATTCCTGACTCTTTGGTTCGTTCCCGGAAATCATCTCCAGCATAAACCATATAGAGAGGGTTTCCATCATTTGGGCAGAATTCCCTATTGTCTGAACTAACTCATGACACTCTTTTATCAAACGAAGTCCTTCATTTGGGTTTTTTAAGGATGAATTTATGTTAGCTAAACTCATCAGTAGAATGATGTAGTATTGTATATTCGCCTTCTTAGTCTCTTCGATATCTATACTATCATATATTTTTTTAGCTGCAATTATATCTCCTCGAAGTCGGTAGGTTTCCGCAATATCCATTTGAGTCTTGATGATTCGCTTTTTGTCATTATATGCAAGAGCAATTTCACTTCGTTTGTGGTGTAATTTTAGAGCTTCCTTAAAATTTCCAGTTCTAAGCATGAGGTGAGCATACCTGTCGTAAAAATGAACACTCATCCTACCATCCACTTTAATTAAGTCTTGGAACCTATCATCATGATCAAGAGTATCAATTATTCTTTGCCCTACTTGCAACATCATCATATCTGCATATGATGATACTAGGTTCATTAAACCCATATAGTAAACTTCCTCCAATCCAATCTTTTTGGCCATTTCAACACCACGATTAATATAAAAGATTGCTTCTTCAGTCTTACCCAATCTTCTGTATGCAAGTCCCATATTAGAATATACTTTGGCAAGATATTCCTTTGAACCAACCCTCTCCAATGTTTTTCTAGCCAAATTGGCCATATTAATCGCCTCTTCATAGTTCCCAGCTCTCCACTGAAGATTACCTAATCTAACTGTAATTATAGCTAGTTCGTATACTAGTTTTGATTCTGTGGCTAGATCTTTTGCTTTCTTGTAATATGAAAAAGCTGCATCGAAATTAGTACCTCGACTATTAATCACACCGAGTAAAGAAAGAGCCCTCACTATTTCTAAGTTATGATCAATACTCTCTGACATATCTAAGCCCTCATAAGCCAACGCAGTTGCGTTTTCATATTTACCAAGTTCCAATTCCCATTTGGCTTTAGTTATCAGATAACGAGAGTAAGTCTCAGGATAATTCTTGAGAATAAGGTAATTAGGCTTCGATTCCACCTTCCGAATGTAAGGTTCAATCTCCCTCATTTTTCTTGACATTAAAAGATATTCTAAGTACAGACAATGAAGCGTGTTCTGATCATCATGACTGAAATCATACATAAATTGAAAATCATTATTCAACAAAGCATCAAGTTTTGATTTAAATTTCGTAATATCCGTGAGAAAATAATAGAGATCTACTTGTTGAACCTGGATTGTTGGATTTTCAATAATTCCTGGGTGTGACAAAAGATTGATAGCTTCCAAAAATCGTCCTTCAGCCTTCATCTTGTATACTTGATTTTTGATCTCTTCCAGATCATCGTTTATAGGTCTGTCGAAGATTTTTGCAATAGTCGGAGATGCTATTAATTGCTCTATTGATAAAACAGGAATTTCGGGTTCTTGATCCCCAATCAACGGATTTCTTAGTACAATTGGTTGTAATAAATTTCCATAATTATTGCTAAGTTCGTGTAAATCTTTTAGAACAGGTAGGTCAAGCAAGTTATCTTTTTCAATGAAATTAAGTATCTGCATGTTTTGGAGTGTTTGAGACCTGTGAAGATGTCGAAATTCGATATGAGTATCCCCATGTATTATTTCCCAAAATTTTGTAGTTCTTAGCAATTGGCGTAGTATTTGCTGTTTTTGTTCATCTAACGGAGTGAAGAATTCCGAAATCCTCTCGATCAGTCTATTGATTCCTTCCAAAATCCCTTCTCTCATTAATAAATTAAATTCAGGTTCAGGTAATTTTAGGAAAAATTTATCGCGTCCTTTTTTCTCAGTAGTAATCAATCCACTGGTTTCCAATTCTCGAATCGAATTTTGAACAGATATTGTCTTATACCCAAATATTTTATGATACTTGGAAATGTGATCAACGACCTTTCTTACTGTAAATATCTCCTCATTGACTTGCAAATAAGTGAGATGTCGCTGTAAATACATATTCATCGTTAAAATATGTAAAAAATAGCTAGTTTGATAGTAAGGAAAGTAGATATCATTAATGAATTGCTTGACGTGAGGTTCTAAGGCTGCCATTAAGTAATTCGCCTAGTGGAAATCTCCTGCATATCTAGCTGGTTGTTCCAACAAATCAGTGTAAATATTGAGGTTTATAAATCATATATGAAAATAATCTAGCTTGCCTCAATTTATTTTCATCATTTTGTGATAAAAGTTCACTACTCACTACACCAAATTTTGGTACTCAACAACAAATTCAATTGGCCTAGTTATTATTTTGATTTTATAAGAAATTATACTTAATCACCAATCATTACAGAGCCTGGATCCTTTGATTTTTTAAATAAGATTACAGCTTTCAACTTCTTCTTTATCTCCCATTGTATTCTCCACAAAATCGATCGATCGAGATTTGATTGAATATTAACCTAGTAACTCATTCAAATCATTAACATGATCCGTTGGTAATTCTATTGTGCTTGAATTATAAGATTTGATACCCTTATTTGTAATACTATAGTTGATAGATACTTTAGGAAGATAAGAGCAGTTTTCTATCAATGCCTGTAATTTGGATTGATCATCTTTGTCTGGAGTCAGATAGATACGCAAATCAGATGAATGTGCAAGTGTTGGCCCGCCCATTGGTGACTGGACATAGACCAATCTTTTCATCAGTCTGATCAGATTTGTTAGATCATCGCTGGTATCATTTGGAAAGTCATCTGCAATGTTTAATGGTATCTTCAATCTCCCCACCTTTGTATGATTAGTATATAGAACTATTAGATTATGATTTCTTGCCATCGATCGCAATCGTCTCATTGTTCTCCTCAAATGCAATTGTCGAACTGCAATATTATCCCAGGAGTTATCAATTGTTACAGGATATGTGTTTTGTAAAAGCTGCATAATAGAATCTATCACAATCATCCCCACATTATTTTCTGATAATGAATGAGATAGTTCTTGCAGTAATAGATCTAGTTCATCAAAGCTATCAATTCTTGATAGCATAACATTATCCTTGATTGATCGCTGTGATAATTTGTTTTCAACTGCAATTTGTTTTATCCTGGTATAGTTAAACCCTTCTTCTGAATCTATGTATACCACACGCTTACCAACCTGCAACATACTACACGTGGCAGTCATACACCATTGGGTTTTACCCACACCATCAGATCCACAGATCTCAATCAATGATTTGGATCTTAATCCCTGCTTGCCATTCATGTGTTTAAACAAAATGGTATCAATTTCTTTAACAAATTCAAGATAAAAATACTGGGTCTCTAGTAATTCTAATATATCAGATCCAAGTATTAATGGGCCCTTGTGTTTTATTCTTACCAGATGTTGAATTAATTTATTTGCATTTTGTTGAGAAAAGCTTTCAAGGTGTAGTATCCTTGATTTGCTGAAATCATACAGATCATCTATAGTCTCTACACCCTGAAGGCGAAATTCCCTTAGTATTGCTCTAAACACCCTGATATTGGTTATTTTCGCTTCTACTAACAATTCTTGTAGCGAAGGTCTTACCAAATATTTCCTCCCCTCAAATTCAAACACTTCTCTGTTAATATAAGTGATAATAGGTGGTGAAATTGATTTGAAACGGTCGGTTGTTTCATCAGTGAGCGAATGATGGGATGTATCTTTAATTGTTTCCACATTTCTCACCCAAATTATAATGCCTGCAGCAAGAGCTCAAGATAATGATTGATTTGTTCATCGGCCATATCAGGGTCAGGATCTAATTCCTTTCCATTTTCATCTTTTTCCCTGGGAGGTCTTTCGATTTTGGTAAATCCAAACTTATCAAATTGACCATGCTTACTGCATTTCAATGCCTTAACCAGTACAGTTTTCATTTCTTTTTCCATATCGAATTCCAGATAAATTTCTGCTGCTTTGATATATTTATTAGCAGCAATTACATCAACTGCGAATTTTCCAGAACTTGATAGAAAATCACCCGCTTTTTCTAGTATTTGACAGAGCTTTATCCTCTCATATTCCTTCATCAAAGTTGGATGATTGTAATCATTACAAAATTCAATTATTCTTTCTTGGAAGTTTTCCTTTATGTCGTGAACTGTGTTTTTGTCCTCAATCAGTGTTTTATACAGTTGCACCAGTGATAAGACAATACTTTCTCGCTCCTCGTCAAGATCCAGGATCTTCATGATTTTCTGGGCATGGTTCATGTAAATGCTTTTCTCAAAGGGATTAGATTCTGCTTTCTGCTGATCGATAGCTTTTGTTAAACCTAGCTGTAAACATCTCCTACCTAATTCAAGAAGGCTTTGTATCTCCTGTTCCCATTTCTCTGCCTTGTTTAATGCAACAATCTTGGCATAGCTGAAATATACAGAATCAATATGATTATTTGTTTTCTCTAAACTCCTCACGGTTGATTCAAATAAATTTGCTGCATCTTCAAATCGAGATGATACAAAATTGTTTTTCCCTTCCTCAACCATGTCCAATATGGTCTTATCCGTAATTGATTTTGACATATACAATTATAGCTGAGAAAATTATATAAGTAAAAATCATAAATCTAAATTGTAATGCCTTTCTTCCGCAAGTGTTTTCTCTTTCTTTTTACCTTTTTTCTCATTTTTAGCTTATTGTTTCTTGATACAGCTAGATCCGATTTCTTCCGGGTCAGTTTTTCATGTGCATCATTAGCATTTTCAATTTTCCTTCCCTTTAGTCTTATTAATTCCATCATCTCTTTATGAAGGATCTCACTTTCTTTAGCGAGTACTTTTACTTGCCCGTTCAATGATGAAGCCTTTTGTTTGATATCATTTATATTATCTTTAATTTTTCTCTTGTTGTGCCTTTCTCTTTTAATCTGACTTTTCAGTTCCCGAATGTCCTTATGCAGGTTATTTCGTGTCTCCTTAATATCCTTGACTTTTTGATTGGCAGAGTTTCGTTCCTGTCTTACATGATCAATATTGACATTCAATTTCTTTACCTCAGTATTGTATATATCCCTTTTTCGCTCCAAACATTTGATCTCATTCCTTAATTGTGAATTAGTCTCCTGAGACTTAACATACTGTCCCATAATATCATTGAAATTGCTTCTTGCATCAATTTCTTTGGATTGCTCAATTTGCGTCAATAAATCTGGTACCTGTTCTTCATCATTTGCACTCATTATCATAATATCACTCGGCAAATATTTCTTCCACTATCAATGAGATGGATTTTGTGTCTTTCTCATAAATATTGTATTCTGACTCGCTAAATCGTCTCCAGCAGTCCATGGTGGTCAGTCTTTCAAGAAAATCAGTGAACCGTTTTTCATGAACCTCTGAATCTCCAGTGTAAACATAATAAACTATTACATCATCAATATTAACCATTCTTAGGGTTAATTCGTCAACCTTAATACTAGATATGTTGACTCGTCTGAATGAATCCAATAGGAAGACACGCAAGGCATTGATACCAATGGTAAATAATTGACCCTTGTACTTGAAGGTGTCATCAAACTTCTTTTCATATAATGGGATTCCTGAGGTAAGACTGATTGATAGCAGTTTGGAGGTGAATCCATGATCAAGATCACTTATTGATTGATCGATAAATTCCGAATGGTTATTATCCTCCATTGTAGATTTGCTCACAATAGCATTATGTAGCCAATTTTATTTAAACAACAATAAAATTTTCTTGAAAACAAAAATATACAGATTGTCAGAATTTTGGCTATCTTTTATCATAAAGCGGCTTGTCAACCGAAAATACAATAACTAGTTCTCATATATGTTATCTATATATGTCTGAGGGACAAGAATCCACATTTAAATTTGATCAATCGATAGCTCGAAAGATTGGTTTGATTCTTGATACCCCAGAACTGGTTCGAGATGCCAAGGTTCTGAGTACAAGAAGTACTATTAACATCATACAAATATTATACAGTAGGATACAGGGACGGGAGCAACCCTCTTGGTGGTCTACCGGTGCTTTACGTCAAAAAACCATGTATGATATGGTTCGTCTAAAAAAAATTCTACATAAATTAACCCTTATTGGATTAGTTGATCAAGTAAAGATAAAGAAGCTTATCAGCTATTCCGTTGTCAAGAAGCCATTTCATGGGGTTATTCAAACAGAATCGATCAAAGCAGACAGAAGGCGTTATATGGCCGCACAATACTGCTACAGAATAAAGGCAGATTATATCGATTTAGTTTTCAACCCACATAATAATAGGACCATCTTCGTACCGGCTGAAAATATGCACTTGGAAAATCTTAAATCCCTCGAAATGCTCTTAAAACTTCGAACCATGATTATCCTAAAAACGTTGGGAGATATTGGAGATCCAATGGATACTAATCAGATCCAAGATTATCTCAATAAGTATTTTAGTCGAAATACTAAGTTAAAACAGGTAGAATACAATCTATCTAGTATAAGGACACTTACGAAACATCCATTTGTAGACAATATTGGTGCTAAGATTTCATCCAATCACAAAAAATACAAGGATACATGGACTGTACTCAACAGAGATACAATACACAAGAAAGGAAGAAATTATAATATGCTCTATTCCCTTAATTTTGATAGAATTAGAATATATTTCACAGACAAGATTGGTCAGGAGTTAACCAATAATAATAATTCATTCGAAATTATCTATCCAAATCCCCCAGATATTCAACTAACAGATAAGGAAATAAAGGATGATATAGAGACTCTGGGTGTTATTGTCGATATTAATTGAAAAAATCCGTAACCTTTATTGTTTTACTTCGCTTATATAAATTTCAAGACTATATTATGTCATGGTGGCCGACTCCATTGCATCTAATGTAATAGATCCAGATATATTTTTCAACAGTCAATCTTCATTTGATCCAAGTATATATTTTCCTTATGAACCTCGTCCTCATCAGATTGCAATTATTGATTTTATCAGGCAGGAAATGAGATCTTCTAATCACTTGATACTGGAAGCAGCAAATGGTACAGGAAAAACAATTGCTGTACTTGCGGCGGTTCTGGAATATGTGAAACAAAAGGAGGTTGCGGGTAAAAACCTCAAGGTTGTATATTTAACCAGAACTCATAACCAAAGTGATAGAGTAATTGAAGAATTGATTGAAATGGGACAATCAGTAGAGGTGAAGGCAATTTCAAAAAGGGGAAGACAATCTTTGTGTATTGAGAAAAGTGTAATGAAATCACCATCTAAATATTTCATCAAGAACTGTGAAAATTTGAAGAAGAAGAATAGATGTGAGCCTTACAGAAGATTTACCACAAAGAGGAAAATTGTTAATAATCTAATACAAGATATTCTGTTTTATCCAGCTGATTCTTCTATTATCAAGGAGGAGTGTTTATCTCAAACCTTCTGTCCAGCTGAGATGACTAATGCACTTCTTAAAGAGGTAGATATTGTTGCGTGTTCCTACCTCTATCTGTTTGAACCAAATATTCGACAGTCATTTCTTAATTCCATGAATCTAAAATTGGAGGATCTGGTAATCATAATCGATGAGTGCCATAATTTACCACAAGTGGTTTATGATCTAGGGAATAAACAATTCAATGATAAGACTATAATCTCTGCTAAACGTGAAGCCAAAAAATCGAAACCTGAACTCTTGCCCTTTCTACATGAATTTGGCAAGCAATTACAAAATAGGGCATACACCCTCCATACTAAGAACAAGTCAGATATGATTATTGAGAATGATCCATTTTACGATATCATTTGGAATATTGCCAATGAAACTACAGATGCAGAGGGTAAAGATCCATTGGAAGAAATAATTAAGATGTTTCTAAGAACGGGATCGAAGGTGAGACAGGAATCAATTAATCAAGGAAAACCACCCTACTCAGCTTTATCCATAATCGGTGAGTTTTTGGCTCATCATTGGAATGTCTTTGAGCAAGATAATATTATCATCTCACTATACAATAGTCGAGAACAAGCATCCAGAAATAAAAATTACAAACAAACAAAGCAGCAATATTCCTTGCTAACTACCTATTTGACACCGAGTATGCTAATCAAACCCATATTGAATAAGACGCATGCATCGATACATATGTCGGGCTCGATTGGAACAAATGGGTTCTCCTATAAGGCTTTGACAGGTATTTCTTTTCTAAATCATAAATTACTATTACTTCCATCTCCTTACGATCCAGAGAATATTAAAATCTTGGTGGTACAAGATCTAACCACTAAATACAAGATGAGATCACCACAGATGTATGAAAAAATGGCTAGAATAATTAAGACTGTAATGGAGAATACTTCGAAAAATGCGGGGTTGTATGTTCCATCCTATGACATTCTGACGAATCTGAAGAAGGCCGGATTGGATAGTATTGAGAAACCTTTGTTCTTTGCTGAGAAGAAAATGAGTTCAGAACAAACAGACGTAATGATTAATACCTACAAAGGTGCTCACGAGCATGGGGCATTACTTACTTCTGTGATGTCGGGACGCAGTTCAGAGGGAACTGATTTTAGTGGGAATGCCATGGAATTTGTATTTGTGATTGGTTTGCCTTATGAACCCATGTCAACTATATTAGAACGAAGAATTGATTATTTCAACAAAAAATTTGAGAAATTAAAGAATCAACCAGGATGGGAGATCGTATATGGATCCAAAGCTTGGCAGCAGTTGAGTCAGGCTGCCGGTAGACCTCTTAGATCATTGAAAGACAGGGTATGTGTGATTATCATGGAAGAGAGAGTAAAATCCTCGGCCAAGAAATACAGTAACCTCCACAAGTTACCAGCTTGGATGAGGAAGGCTGAGGAAGTAAAAGCTGATCCAGAATTAATTCTTGCTAAAGTAAAAAATTTCTACAAATAAATTACTGAAAACTAAATTGCTTTCTTTAAATAAATTTCAACATATATGATCTTCACGATGGTTGAAATCAAAGTAAAATTAATCGAAAAAATGGCACAGTTGCCCAGATTTGCCAAAGATGGTGATGTCTGTGCCGATCTAACCTCTATTCAATCGCAAGTTATTGGACCTGGAGAATTTGCAACAATTCGTACAGGGATAGCGATTGAATTACAACCCGGGTGGGAGGCACAACTAAGACCACGATCAGGACTGGCTGCAGAATATGGAATATTTATGACTAATTCCCCCGGAACAATAGATTCCGGTTATCGTGGTGAGATCAAGGTATTATTGGCTAATTTTTCCAAAGTACCCTTCTCCATAATTGCGGGTAACAGGATCGCTCAAATGGCAATCAGAGAGGTACCATACGTTAGTTTTTGTGAGAGTGAAAAACCAATACTTGATTTCATATCAGAAACTGTACGAGGAACTAGTGGTTTGGGATCCACAGGATTTTAATGTTCATTTTTATATATGATTTTTCCATATCACAACATATAACGCTTTATTCCTTACTTATCAATTCTTCAAAAAATCACTATTCAACTACAGGTCTCACCAATTTCATCTAACGACTTTCCTTAATTTATTTAAAAATCCATGTCAGCCATTAAATATTTGTCTAATTTATTAATGATATTACGAATAGGGGGGAGTATTTGATTAAAGTAAGGTTGTATTCCGGCTTAAAGTTATCATATTTCAGAGGTGAGCAAAAGTCCAAATACTAAGCGCATTTTCGACGCTAGATGAATCCGATATATACATATGGTCTTTACAAAAGTTACCGATTCTAATATAAAAACTAGTGAATATTCGAGAGACTTGGGAAAATTCTTCTCAGGAGATCTTGATAATAAATATCACGAAAAAACACAGAAAGAAAAACTAACTCAGAAGAAAAAACTACGCGAGCAACTAATCAAAATCATCCTTGAACGGTTCCCACTAGATTATAACAAGGATACCAAATTCTCCAAATTTACAACTTATGAACTGAATTCCATCATGGAATACGGTGATCCAAGAGCAGATATTGATCTTGAGTTACTAAACATAGATTATAGTCCCACCTATTATCGGAACCCCAGAGGTATTACAAGTATCAGCCATAATGAACTCGATCTGGAATTTAAAGATAGATATCAGAGAGAGATTGCCATGAAACTGGGAGGTTTTGCCATGAAACACAGCCTATATGTTACCAAACCCAAATTAGAAATTTCAAAACATCTGGCCAGAATGCGAGATTACAGAAGAATATTGAAAAATCTACCCATGAAATATCATCTTGCAAGAGAATTTCTTCTAGAGGAGAAACTAGAGGATCTTTCCATTTCATCCATGGATTTCTACTCCAAGAAGGCAAAGATGTATTTTGCAGCTGTTCTAATTCTCTTAATGAGATCATACAAAAATGGAAATGTTGCCAGCATTGGTATTAAGGAAGTATGTGAGGATCTTGGTATCAAAACAAACGGATTTACCAAATATTTCCAAATTGCAATGGATAAATTAGACTTTCTCAATACCAGAACAGAAATGCGATACTTAGGAGTAAGTTCATTTATACTCAAGAAGAAACAGATCAAGGACACTGCAAAAAATTATGTCTATCAATTTTGTCAGGAAGGCTATGTCGAAAGTCCTTCTATAATAAATGAATTTATTGAGGAGATTGACAGTCATTATCACAACATATTCACAATGAAACATAAGAGCGAAAAGGTACTGGCTTTATTAGCTTCCAAGTTGTTCGATCCCCATATCAAGGTATCTACACTGGCCTTATCCCTATACAATGGGGGTGCAACTTCGGAAGATACACAAAATGCTGTTTTATTAACCAAACAGGTAAAATCATGGATGAGGATGAATAACAGAGAAATTGGGAATGATGTCAAGTCTGGAAGAATTCGAAACCTATACATAGTGGATATTGAACAGGCATCTGAACAGGTATCTGAACAGGTACTTGAACCACAAGTAGTAGAAATTGAGGTATTAACGGATAATTCTACCATTCATCGAAACAATGTGATGGAAAGACAATCATCTTATGAAGTCAACTATCGATCGATCTATGAACCTCTCTCCGACAAGATAATTCTAAGTGAGGACCAAAATTTAATGAATTACTTACTTGCCAATGATCTTTTAGATCAGACAACGCTATCTAAAGGTTCACCCAGGAGAAATTCCAAACGGAAGTTTAGAGATCATTTGAAAATGAATTCAATATCTGTTGAGTCCACTGGCCAATATCAACAAAATTGGGAACACGACTTCTCCCTTCAATCTCATTATCAAAATAATATGTCGATTAATCGCCCACATCTCAAATTAAAAGTTAATTTTCTTGCTGATGCTAATCTTGAGAACACACCCGGACAGGTAAATCCAGAGAATAGCATTCCGAAAATCAGTCATATAACTAATTGTGACAAAGACAAAGCTGGGATTAATTATTGCTTTTTGGGGTATCCTGGAGCAACTACTAGATTGCTAGCCTTATTATCATTAAAAAATTCCACAGAGATGCCATATATTACTAATAATAATGGAAGGCAAGGTAGATCGTATACGCACTCTTCAGAAGAGGGGCAGAATCCGTCAATTATATGGTTACTCAGCAAGGAAGATTTCTTCAAAAGGGCGGATCAAGTCATGATGAATAAAAACGGACTTTTTGGCAGGTGGAGACAATATACTGAGCGGAAGAATGTAAAATTCATGGAAGATATCCAAATCAATACCATTGATCAATTAATAGATCATATGGATCAGTTGAATACAACTGGTAATTTGAATAATAATTCATCTCCATTATCCCGTGGTTCTGTAATTATCTTTCCAGATTTAAGGAAATTACTACTTGCTGAGGTTGAGTCCGGTGTCTTACGGATGTCACCGAATGATTTTGTAAGAATGAAGCAGGATCAATTCAAAATGAAAGTGGATGATTTGGAGAGGGCCAAGAATGAGAAGATAAGATCATATAGTGTTTCTCTTAATAAGGAAGCCTATCAGGGAGTATATCGGGGGATGACGGTTAATGAACTGCAGACCTTACTAGTCGATTTTTCCAGTGCTCATGAAGAAAGTTTTGCCAACTCCTGCCAGAAATTACGAAAAGTCTTGAAAGAAGACATTGATGAATTTATTACCTGTAAACATAACCTAAGTAATGTTTTTTTTGGTAGCAAAGAATATCATGCCACACAAAGAGGTATGTACAGATATGGTCTGATCATGAGTGAAAGGGCAGAAATTTTCTATGATAGACTTCGTGCTCTCATTCAAAGCATTCATGAAAGATATGGGATTATGATTTATCTCGGGGGAATATTATCAAAAAACCTCAAGACGTCTCAGTTATTACTGGATAATACTCTTCACAAGAATGATCTATCAAAATATGCTATTGAACACCTAGTTGAACAATTAGTTGATGAACAACTCATCAAATTATGTTATTCTGAGTCTAGTGAGAGTGCATTTCAATCTGCAAGTGTTATTTCCACAGCGATTCCCGATAAATTATCAATTAAGTCATATAGGATAATTCCTACAGAAGATGAAACTAATGAATTCCAGAGTAATTGGTGTGTTGACAATACATACAGTATAAACACTCTGGTTGAGTGGGTGAACTAAATGAGTACTATCAGCCAGAAAGAGATCCAACAGGCTGTCAATAAAGATGACTTATCCATCAAACCCATTGATAAAAAACATAAGAAAGAAAACCAAGCCCACCAGAATAATTATGGATTTGCTAAGAATAAGTGGTATTCCGACAGAATCAATTTTGGGATACTCTTATATAATTTTGTCCGACTGGTTATTGTTATGGTAACCACAATTACTTTTTTGGAATTAGAAAGAGCTTTGTAGATTCTATTATAGATTCTATTTTAGATTCTTAAATTGGCCGTTGTTTTTACTTATATTAAATTCATCATCTAATATCTATATGGTTCCTCAATCAGATTACAATGAGTCAAGTGGGGTAAAAAGATCATATCCCATCATATCCTTGGAATACACTGATAGTGGCATACTCAGAAAGAAATTGTACAGTGAGGATTCACTCAGCATACAATTTGTTAGAATTGCAGCCATCACCTTTCCACGTACTTTGGAGATATATGATGAGAAACAACTTCCCAAGATGACTGCTAAAACCATCCGAAAGTTGAGATATAATACCTCACCCATGATTGATGAAGAAGCAACTTATAGAAGTCTTAGAGATAAATACCTATTGCATAATCAATCTACCATTGATGTAAAGGCAATCAGAGAAAAATATATCTCATCTTATCTTAGTCAACTAATTAAAAATAATGTAGATATACATATAATTAATTCTCCTGAAGAAAATGTATTATTAATTGTAGGTGTTGAATACAGCACCAAGATATTGATACACCCAAGATCATATGTTAGATCACAGATAGTTACCACTCTTGTTGATCAACATTACATGCTTGATCAATATCCCAATCTAATAGGAATGTCTTCTTTAGCAAAGATCAATAAGAATTTTCAGATTAGCTTCTTCCAATCCACCCAGCAGCATCTTCAGATGCAGAAAATCGATCGGCGGATTATTTACCGACTGATTGATCGCATCTCCAATACATCGATACTAAGTGATGAGTATAATGAAAATTATAAAATAGAAGGATTTACAAAATCTAAACTTGAGAAATCAAGTTCACTACATTGTTTCCAACTCTATTTGGATAATGATGAAGTAATGAATTATGGACAAGTTCGTGGAACATCGCTGGTGATACATGCTGATCAAGATAAATTCCAATCTTGGTTGCTTAAGTACTCATTTTATGTGAAATCGATTAAAACACCACAGATTACAGAAATAAATAATTCAATAGTCGTAATCGGTGGTCCTAAACCATTGGGGTATTCTGAAATTGACTCATCAACTCTAAGATTAGATTTGTTGGAAATAATAAAAAATAATCCCTATGATGTTTGGATGCCTGTTTTCAGATTGATTGGTGCACTCTATACATACTCCCCTCGACAAAATATTGCAGCTGAATTCAATCAGTATTGGTCAGATATCAAAGAGGAGATGGGGGAGTTGATGTCACAGGTAGATTCATTTGACAAACTCTTGGAAAAACTAGCTGATTCTTTCGAAAATGAAATAATTCTGACCGATGATGTTATTGCTCGAAGTCTGCTGTCAGTGTTCAATCAAATCAAATTGGTTAAAACATTGGATTATTCTGATGAGGATTTCAAACTTCCCAGGAGATCATACATTTCAATCGAAAATTATACCAGCCGGGATGCTCTGCTATTGTTATTTACACTATCACTCAAAGCAGATGTTGACCTAGTTCCCATCCATTCTATTGTGATTAACGATTATGATCTCTCATCCTTAATGACAATGGATAAGGTACGAATGATACTTGACGATAAGAATACGGGCTTTGATGACGTTTGTAAGGTACATCGGGCAACCAGAATGAGACAATCTCGCTTTAATACAATGCCAAAAATCATTCTATCTTATAATCATGAGGTTAGAAAATTCCTAACCAAAAATAAATTCACCAAGTATGAAGATGGTAAGAAGCGCATTCCATTATTCGAGAAGAGTTGTTTGTTATTACCCGATCAACCCTTACGGAGGATATTTGTGTCCAATCCAGATGAGGATATGATTAATTCTGTTGCCCAATATGAGAAGTCAGCTGCTCAGATACAAAACATTGATGTACATATTGATGAAGTATCTGAGGTCCCCCTTGATAACACAATTAAAGAAGATATCAAGGATGATGATCCGATAAATGATTCTGAAGCAGAAGATTTCGAGGAAGAAATAATAGATGAAGAAATAGTAGAAGAAATCAAGGATGATGATCCGATAACTGATTTTGCTGAAGAAGATATCGAGGAAGAAATATTAGATGAAGATGAAGTAGTAGATAAAGAAGAAGAGCCCAATCAAAGTGAAACTGAGGTAGAAGTATCAGAAGAGACAACTAATAACGTAGAGGATCAAACAACCCCAGAGGATAATGAACATTCGATGGATAATAAATCAATTCCTATTCGATCGATTCCTATTCCTGGCATCAAACCAAAGGAAATCATAAACAAGGAACAACACTCTGACGATAATAAAGCAGAGATTCCTGTTCCATCCAATATTGATAAGGCTCTTAGACAATATAATGAAATTTTTGATAATCAGAAGATCTACGATCGAGTACTGCAAAATGAACCAGTGTTAACACAAGATTCAATATTCACACAAATCGATTCACTTGTAGCTAATCTATCCAATCTTTATCAATTCTATATTACCAAAGATATGAAACTATCAAAAGAAATGGTTAAAGAAAAGGAACTGGAAAAATTAAGAGATAATGAACTGATCACCATCCATCCTTCTGGGGACATTTTCATGATAGAATTAACCAAAGAAGGAAAGAAATATGTTAATGAAATGCTTGGTCGATTGAATTCATTGTGCTCTGATCTGAAACAAAGGGGTATTGATATACAGAATATTATGATCAATTCCTCAACAATTATGGAACAATACAGACAGCAGGGAAAAATCAAGTATGAGGTTGCCTTATTGAACTGGCCTAAATTACTATCTCTTGCATATTATGAAAAATTCTCTAAGATAGCACCAGATGCCCACGGAATTTATTTAAAAATAACTAAGATAATTAAAGATGGTTCTTGGATTTCCAATCATGATGAGTTTATCAAATCCTTTGTAAAAAGATACCAGAACAAATTATATTCAATAGAACAAGAAATACTTACCAAAAAAGATCAGATCCTAGAAAAAGCTGATATGAAAACGCTTCCAAAGATTAAGATTATTCCTCCCTCTGATCCCAGTACAATCGATTCAAGTGATCAGAAGAAGATAGCTGACTTAGAACTCAGTGATGATGATGGGGTGAAAAAGCTGGATACTACATTAAATGAATATGATCAATTTATTGGTGACGACCCAGAACCTGAAAATTTCACTGATAAAGAAATTATCAAAATTCAAACGTACGAGAAGGAAGATGAAAAGAAACCTGAAATCAAACCCAGAAGGACCAAGGCTGCTAAAGATAGAGTTGCAAGGGAGTTACTCAAAAAACAAAGAACTGCTTTCCTAGTAGAAAAGGAAAATAACGATTTCAAAAATGAATTTTTCGAAGCAAATTCTGAGGAAAATAAATCTGTAATTGTTAAACGAATGAAAGAGAGAATTGAAAATGTTAAAATTAAATCACCTAAGACTCTCTACTTCTTCCAACCTTCTTGGAATATGTCTATTGATGAATCCAAACATCAATTTGACTTGGAAGAATTGCCAATTTCTTTATTTAATTTTAAAACCAAAACCAAGAAATTGTTGGTAGGTGTACTTGAAACAGCCAAAATTGGTGAATTGATGAGAACCAATATTGATTGGAGTAAACTACCAACAATTGGTAAGAAAACACATGATGAAATCGTTGATTTTCAATTATTATTCAATAATTGGTCAGAGCTAAAGGGGGAAGAGATTTTTAATTTAATGTGTAGAGATGGTCTGAAACATTTGTTTGAGGAGAAAATATTTTTTGAACCATCAAAATTACCTGATAATATCTTACTGCCACTGCATGTTAATCTGATGAAAAGGTATAGGAGTAGGATTGACGGAATTATAGAGACTCATGTGGGTAGAATTGATGATGTTGAGATATCAAGAAAGATTATTTCTGAGATCTGTAATGATCTTGGTACAGTTATGGGTATTGAAATTGAGAACGAACAAGCAGAGGTACTTATTCATAAGTTAAACCAGTACCAGCATTCAAATTATAAGATGAGCAATGCCGAGAGTGACCCATTTTTCGATCTCACTTGGATAATGAAATTTGACAATTATTCAGATAATCCAGACAAATCAATGAGATTAGATGAGTTGAAATCCAAGATTACACAGGATTTGGATCATTTAATGTTATCATATCAGGTTCAGAAAGAAATAATGAGTTTACACCGGCTTCAAAAGAATAGTCAGGTGAAAGACAAATCGAATAACAAGAAACGAAAGGAGCAGTTAGCATGAAATTAAAATCAAAAATGAAATCAAGAATTAGATCAAAATTTATTTTACAATTATCAGTAATAATTCTAATCACCATTCCCTTCGTCTCTGCTCATAACATTAATGAGATAGAAGAGATGGACTTGGATGTAACACCACATCTCAAACAATCCCGATATGGACCCGTGCAGGTGGATATTAGAAGCGATAGGACGTTTACTTCACTTCCTACAATTACTGATTTTACCATCCGTCACGGATTATACGGACAAATTAACATCACCGATTTTGACTTGGAATATGATGGTATGGAAGAATATGAATTTATTCTTCACCAGGAGATTTATCTGGACGATGTATTACCTTTAAAACTTGGTTCACGCAGTCAAGTTTTATCTGATAACGCATTAAGGGATGGAGTAATACAATTCTCCTATATTCTGGGTGATCTAAATGATATTGAGAGCTTTACAAGTGATCATGTTGAGTGGATTGATGATTTTTCTGATGATATGAAATCACTATTTCATTACTCACTTCACAATAATCTAGAGATCAGGAGGGGAACAAAACAAAATGGCACAATATTTTTTGATTATGAGTTATCAAGTTATCTAATTCCAAATATACTCGCTGATTCATTTCATAAGGAACTAACTCTGACCACCATTGTATTCCCATCTACAGTTAAAATGCAATATACATCTTCCGGTTATGATAATAGACAGGTTTTTCTCTTTCTTCCAATAAGATTATTACCATTTTATTTTTCTAATCCACGAGGTCACTCATTAAACCTGTCTGAAATCCCAATCAGTATTTATCTTGACTTGGAGTTTGAGAATAAAGATCTAGATAAATTAGTAATAATCAAACAGGGAGGTAATAATGGATTTGATACAGAAGATCCATTATTTAATAACGGTCAATCAAAGCGATACAAGATTTCTACAGAAATAAGAGATAACCAGTTGCTATCAATTACAATTTCTACAAAGAATTATGGAGGACTAATCAATATAGCTGCATCTGTGAAGATCAAGGCTATATTTGCAGATAGTTCACTCTACGTCAAGAATGAATACCCGATGTCTCCCAATCAATATATTCTGATAATGGTTTTCATTGGGACTGTATTTACCTACAAAATCGTTGATTATGTCGATTACAGAAAATACCAGGAAACGTTGGCATACAAGAACTATGATTTGGTAGAGAAGGATTTTATTGGATAGTTGAATCAATCTTTTTTTTCTTTGTTTCTTATATAGAATTTGCCCTTCATTAGTAATGCATGATACAAGGATTAGATGCTGCCCTCAATTTTGCTGATAGTATAGTTACAATTTACATTATACTTATGATACTACCCTATGTTCTTAGATGGGTGCTTAATTGGATAATGGCTGTTTTGGCTTTTATCTTCAGACTTGGTCATGATTCATATTATGACAAAAAAACTGGAAGAAGACGTTTTCCCAGGAAAGACAATTCATACTATAGAATACGAAAAGTACGGTCTTTTTTGGCTCTTATTACTCTTCCTGGAACGCTATTGCGTGTTGGGGTCATGTTTCTTTTCCTTAGACTTAGAGGCTGGTCACTAGGAATTAAATATCCGGGGTTTGTGGGTAAGACGGATAGAAGTTTAATTTCTGATAGGAGGACTGGATTTACCTTTTCCATGTCACCCGATAAACGAAGACGCATGACTTTTAAGGATATAGCCTTGATCTCTATAATCAGCTATCTCCCGCTGTACTTGACTTATCTGATGTGGACAAATAGGGCAGACAATCTTGACTTCATTATTTACATCCAGCAGGGAAATCTTAGTGAATTCTGGATACATGTCTGGTACTATTATCTATTATTTGCTTTATTTGTGGGAGGCGCACCCATTCCTGAAGAGACCATGGTTCCAATTTATTACCTGTTGGGCGAGTATCCACATTTATTTGTAGGCATTATTTCTGCTTATATAATGGGATTTCTTATCAGCCTAATGGAATTGGGTGATTTCGGATTTGAGGGTAAACGAATGGGGTATATCTATTTCTTGCTTTTCAGTGCTATACTAATATTTCGCATATTAATTAATCAGAAGCATATGGGAAATCTGACCAAAAGTGGATTGGATGATATACTCTTGGAAATGGATGTAATTGAATTAATCTGATAGGGGTAATTACTCTGAAAGCAATTCATTGTGTGATTGAGGGTTGGGGCCTTTGCCCGACCGAGGTTAAAAGTGGTTCACTTTGGGATCGCATTAGGTTTGTACCTCCATCTCAATTTAGATATTTGGATGATAGATTAAAATGTAAAAGGTGTGAACGAAAGTTTGAGTATTGAATGTATCAAGCCTACAGATTACTAAGACATTTGTTGGTTTTGATGTGGGATTGTATTTTAAGTGGAAGTTATATGAGTATAATCAGATGATTGATACTTTAAATGAAAAAACAGGGGTGAGTATTAGAAATGAATGAAGAGGACGAATTACTGAATGAGCTATAAACAAAATCGCGATGAGAAATAATGAGTCTATTAACAATAGCTATTGGATGACTTGCATATATTTTAAATGAAAGTCCACTGATTGTGTTTAGAAATTTGATTAATTATTTTTCAATCAGCTTTTGTACCACAATTAGTACAAAATTCAGACCCTGGTGTTAGACTGGTACCGCATGATATACAATAAAGAGACTTGTGTGAAATTTTAGGTTCTTCTATTTTAGATTCCTTGATTTTAGTAGTTTTAGCTTTGTTTTTCTTATAAATATAATAAGCTCCAATACCAATAAATGCTACGATAATCAATCCTGCAAGAGGATCTCCTTCTTCTGCCTCCTCATCAGAACCACTAGTTTTAGAAATTGTGTCAGTGAAAGTGTTAGTATCGCTGAATATTGAATCATCTGCAAGTCTTGCATCACCATTCCAATTATAAGCATATTTTAATAAAACAACAGTTGTATTATCAACAGGAGTATCTGCCACTTGTACTAATATTAATCCTGCATTATCTGATGCTGTTAAGGTAAGGCGTCCTTCTGTATCAAGAGGAACCTCTTTTGAAACATCGCCACCTGCAGCAATCCATCCCCACGTTGTATCATTAGCTCTCCATTCGACTTCCATTTGATTACCAAAATTTAAGGCAAAGCTCCAGATACTAAACTCATAATCATTATCAATTGTTAAAAGAAGAGAATCTTCGAATTCCTTGTCTTCTTCAGCAACCACAAAATAAATAGAGCCAGATATTATTAATCCAACAAATAATATACCAATAATTAGTTCAATAATTTTATTCACACATATTACTATACAAATTAAATTCTTAAGATTAATGTGAAGATATCTAAAAAATTGAGAAGATTTTAAAGAATACTAAGGTTAGAACACATAATTGTTTCAATCGTTTGTTCGAATAATAAACGCGCCAATTATTTCTCCTAGAGAAAATTATCTTTCACTGTTGAAAATAGGTCGATACACTTTGTTTACTTAAATAAAATTCATCATATAATTATCAATATACTATGAATGTGATTCGTTTGTTACACAATATTCAGTTACGAGTGGTAATCTCCTGGTTTTCAGTTAGATTCCTTTCCCAACTGTTCCAATACAATATGGAACTGGTGCCCTTATTAGTTCTAACTGGAATATCAACATTTACAGTGGGTTTGCTAATCAGAGATAAGGAAGAGACAGGTGTACCAATAGAGGAAACCTCGTTTACCCCCATCGATGCCAGATCACCAAGGATTGAAGATGATATCCTTGCCAATGATCGACATTTAGAAATCGTAATATCAAATCAAGGAGTGAAAACGAATTCATGATTCCTTTGACGAATTTTGATCTGTTTTTGTTTATTGAGATTCTGGTGAAACTCACTTTGGTTACTCATTTCATCAGATATATTATCACATTTGCTTTACCACAGGAATTCAGGAATTACTTTGATAATTATGCAAGAGGTATTAGAAATAGATCTATTTCTTATAGCGATGGCTACTTTCCCAACACCAAGAATTTTGAGGTGGTTATGCTATCCAGGGTAATCATACCTCTATTATTCATGCTCACTATTAATACATATCTGGACTTTCTACTAGTAAGTTATGTGTTCGGAAGATATTTACTAGTTAGTTATTTTTTCTATTTCATCAAATTATTCTTCTTCCTCAATATAGCTCCCACATTGGATGATCTTGATTTATTATACAATGCCAATGGATTTTCCAGGATTGTGTTCTTTCTCAAAATTTTGCTGATATTTAATATGTATAACAGCTTGACACCATTAGCCGTTTCCTTTATCATTATTTTTCCCATATCTGATTTTTTAGATGTTCAAAATTATTCAGTAAAAGAAATAATCGAACCTCATCCATCATGGGACTTTGTGTAGGTGGATATTGTGGTCAATTTCTTCTATAATTTTAAGATTATATGTTCATTATTATAATATTTTATAAATATAATTAGGCTGGGAAACGAGATATAAAGTGTCGAATCCATTCTATCATCAATTTTACTTCTTTTATAGAAAAATCATTTTTTCCATGCGCTGAACTATTTCTAATACCGTACCAGGCTGTGATTTGTTTTTTCTCATTTTTTGTAAAAACTTCTAATTTCACGAGTGCAGAACTTAGGGTATCAATTGACTTTTGAATTAATTTACCTTTTTTGTCTTTGAACTCAAGATCGATTTCATGTTTTTCAGCTAATTTTTTTATATGTGTTTCCAATGTGCTGCCAGCAACAACCGCAGCAGGAGCTTTATAACCTTCGTCTGATAAATGATCTGCCATTTCCAAGAAATCAGAAAAAACATTCGCATGCACTAATTCTGTAATGGAACTAAGATATCCCTTTTTTACACCATATAACAACGCATTTACAACCCCCATCATTAGAGTAATCTTATTACTTTCAGAAGAAAATATTTGTGCCTCTATCTCGGCGAACATTTTATAATAATCAGACTTAATCCCTGCAATGTCTGCAACTGTTGTTTTTATTCTTGTCTTTAAATAAACACTCTGAATTTTAGGTGTACCGCTTAAGCTTCCATGTTCTTTACTGTATTTACTAAATTTTTCATTTAACAAGTTTAGACGTTCTGTATATTTATCAACAACTGATTTTGACATTTTTTATGTCTCAACTAAATTCATAATAATTAATAACTTTTATAAGTCAAAAAATAAGAATCATATATTTTCGTGTGAGTTCTGACTATCTTGCATTCCCGGAATATTGTTTTTCATTATTTTCAAAATTGAAATATCGATATGTTTGATTTCTTACTATGAAAATAAGAAGATTTGAAAACAAGATCTCTGTCTACAATTTTGAAAATACTAAAAAAAAATAGAAAACTAGGTAATACAACCTGCAGTTGACTTCTAATTGAAAGTTATAACTATTTTCATTCTGTGTGATGATTGAGCGTCAGCGAAAATCATGCCGTGCTTAAATATGATTCAGGATATATTTATCTACATACTATGGTCTTTGTTTACATCTTGCAGAATCGATCGGCAAATACATTACCAAGGATTTCTTGGAACAACAGTCTTAATGGGACTTTGCATAGGTGACTACTGTGCAGGATAATTCTAACCCCGATTCGGACTTCCAAACAGAAGAAATTAATCCCTGGTCAGAGGTTGAAATAGTCTCAGAACTAAATGAGGGTCTAGTTTTGGATGGATATTATTCCACAGATAGATTGGAAAATTATCACCTCATAATTTATGATCCGACCAGTAAACGATTGGTTCGTTATATTGATTCACGGATAACAAAAACCAATTACTACACATATACTCACAAAGACCCCTCCGAGCCTATTCCATTCAATGCTGATATTGTTAAGAAAACCGATTTGTTATTCGATAAAGAAGTTGATACGATCGAACTCTCCGACCTTGAGTCTATTGAGGTTTTCACCAATGAATATGATCGCAAAAAGCGTAAGATACATATCCCACTCCCTGTACAACTCATGTATTTTCACAAAACGGGACTTATTCCAGGAACTTGGATTTCAATTACTAATAATGAGATTATAAAAATATCGAAGAATGATACTGCTGAAATGAAATCCAAAGCTGAGGAAATCAAGAAATTATTGTTGGGAGATAGTAAGATAATTATCGATCTTTGTGTAGAAAATATGCCTATACTAGAGGATGCTATTCCAGATATCAAACGAATCGCATTTGACTTGGAAGTGGCATCTCCACGTGATAATTTTCCAGTACCTGAACAGGCTCAGTACCCCATTAATGCAATAGCCACCCATGACAATGAAGGAAATAGTATTATCTTTCTTCTTGCCTTTGAACCCACCAGAAAAGAAAGAATTGAGATTGAGGAAAGGTTGGGCTACAAACCTGTTATCAAAACATTCGTACTGGAGAAAGATCTGATATTATCATTCTATGAGGAGATAAGGAATTACCCGGTGATCCTTACCTACAATGGGGATAGTTTCGATCTACAATACCTGTACTTCAGATCAAAAAAACTTGGAATCAAGAACCCAATAGTGAAAGGTAAATACCTATTTTTCCGGGAGGAATGGCAATTTACTCACTCGATTCACATTGATCTTTACAGAATTCTATCAAATAATGCAGTCAGATTATACGCCTTTGGTGCCAAATATTCCCGTTCAAGATTGATGGATGTGGGTGAAGCACTGGTAGGGAGAAAAAAAGTGGAGCATGATCTATGGTTTGATGAGATGTCCAGGGTGGAGATGATTGAATATAATATTCGAGATGCCGAGCTTACCCTACAACTGACCACCTTTAATAATAATCTCACCTGGAAATTGCTTGTAATACTAATGCGTTTGGGTAGATTATCTCTTGCTTATGTTAATAGGGCACCCATATCCAAATGGATACTCAACTGGATTATTGCTGAACATGAGAGAAGAAATCTTGTCCTACCCAAGAAAAAAGCCTTGATACAAGAAAAAGGGACATTTGAATCGGATTCTCTTGTTGACGGAAAGGGATTCAAAGGGGCTATCGTACTTGATCCCAAACCAGGTGTATTCTGGGATGTATCGGTAGTGGATTATAATTCTCTCTACCCATCTACCATCAAGAATTTTAATTTATCATACGAAACCATGCGTTGTGGTCACAAGAGTTGTGAATCAAATCTTGTACCCGGTCTGGAACATTGGGTTTGTCGAAAGAGAACGGGCATTATGTCATCACTGGTGGGTTTTGTGAGAGAGATCCGGGTTCGCTATTACAAGACAATGAGTAAATCTAAGGATCAAGATCAAAAAGAACTGGGGAATACTATCCAAGCGGCACTTAAAGTGTTTATCAATGCATCATATGGTGTATTTGGTGCACCTAATTTTTATCTTTATTGTCCACCAGTGGCTGAGTCTACCACCGCAATCTCCCGATCTATGTTACTCAAGGCCAAATCATTGGCTGAAGAAATGGGATTGACCGTTCTTGGTGGTGATACCGATTCTATATTTGTACATAAGATATCAAGGGATCAGATGGCTCAACTAACAGAATGGTCGGTTATTGACTTAGGTATTGAATTAGGACTTGATTACACCTTTCGCTTCATGGTATTATCCAGCAGAAAGAAGAATTATTTCGGTATTACCATGGATAATAACATCATCATCAAGGGTTTGGCAATTAAAAAGAGTAATACAGCCCAGTTTATCAAGGGTACATTTGATACAGTTGCAGATAAATTGAAATTGGTCCAGAATGAGAAGGAATTGGAAGACGCAAAACAATTCATGATTAGACTAATCTATGAGAAATTGCAGATGCTGAAAGACGAGAAAATTCCACTTGACGATCTTCAACATATGGTATCACTCAATAAGAAATTCAGCGATTATTTTGCCAAGACTCCTGCAGTTCAAATCGCTCTGCAAGAGATGAATGAGAAGAACGAACATCAGATTAGTAGAGGAACACAATATGTGACAATCAAGGTCAAATCATTCACCATTGAGATTAAAACAACAATGTTTCTCAATTTCCAGAAGCATCACTTTATCGAGTGTTCCTACAAGGAGACCAAGAAAGTTAAGGGATACAATGAAATCGACTTAAAACACTATACAGAAGCCATGAAAAAGGCTTTCCTACCAATTTTCGATGCATTTGATCTGAATTATGATCAAGTGGTAACGAATAGAAATCAAGATATCATGGAAACAATAAGACACACAGATGATGATATGATGACTGTTCCAGAGAATATAATTTCTGTCGATACGGTTTTGGAAAATGGAGAGAAACAACTAGTGGATACTAATATTGAAGATTATGAGTTCTAATCATTAATCATTCATACCCTATTCTTTGATCATTATATAAAATAGTTCACTCTATATGAAAAGAATCGATCGATTTAGTTTTCATCTCATCACTTAATAGAAGAAGCTTTCCCGAGTAGCCTAGCTATAAAAGGCATGAATTTGGTCCTTCAGTGCGGCTGCATAAATTACAATTCCCAAAGGTAATGGTATGCCATCTTTATTAGTTCCTTGAATATATATTCCTGCAAGTTTCGGTACAAGTGCTTTTAGTTCATCATCCCACACTCTTATGAAGACGGGAGAGCCACTATTACCTGGATAAAATAGCCCATTAAGATAAAATATAGGTCGATTGTCGTTTGGAACATCCCAATCACTAGCCAAATTGCCAGACAAAGCAAAAGGGTTCCAGAAATAACTTTCATGAGTCCCCAAAGGGTAACCAATCATGAACATAGAATCTCCAAGCATAACCTCTGTTTCGTCTGAAATGATATCATCGATATTGAGAAAATTGATATCCAATCCACGAAATCTGTTTTTATTATATTCGCTTGTAATATCATGAACAATCAAATCAACCGTCTCTCCTGTTGGTGAAAAAATCAAGCCACTTCCCAAAACTGGATTCAGAGGAAAAAAATCGATTGAAGTATCCCCATTCACAGTGATGGGTATTGTTATACCTATTTCATAGTTAATACCTTTACTTAGTTTTTCGAAAATTGGTATAATTTCTTCCTCGACGTGTGTTGCCTTAGTGACAAAATCAGTATCATTCAAGTCGATTTCATCAATTTTGGACCGTACATCGGACATTTGATAATATAACTTGGTTAATTCCATAGCTTTTTCCGAAGAGATAGATATCTTAGGATCCTTTGAAAGAAATTTACTTTGAATAGCAGCGTAGACATTACCAAAATGGCCGAAGACATGTGCAGCCGTAACAACAAATTTTCTATCCTTGTATTTCATAAAAAAGCCTGTCCCACTGAGGGGAGATAACCCAGAGCTGGTGAATTGGATTTTGATTTTTGTAACTGACCTTAATAGATCTGCATTGGAATAACTCTTTGTTGGTAATTGAGTTGACATATATTTACAATTATTACAAGGGAAGCCGGGCTATTATCTATTGCGGTTGTGATCACAGCTTTTTCTGACCTCATTGATTTGCATTAGCTTCGTGGTTTGCCCCAGTTGATCAATCGATTATTTCCCCTACTAATCATCGATCCATACGGAAACGAATGAAAAGCCCCCGCAACTAGTGAATGGCAAGATTGAGAATTATGGGTTCAGAATTATTTATAATATTTAATCAATGACTTGTTTCAAATGTTAATTTTCTAAATTTCTTATTCTCGATCTAATATATGGAGAATCTTATTTTAATTTTTATACTGTCATAATACCCTAACATTTTCCACGTAGTAGGAGGTTTTAATTAAGTTAAACAATAATACATAATACAGACTTTAATCATCTCGCTTTTTGAGGGAAACAAAATGAATATCTTGAATGAAGACTTTAGACTTAGGGAAATAATAATTCCATTTCAAGATATTGAAGTTAGATTCCTAATTAATTCCACCTCAATTTATATTTCTCTCAATGAACTGAGCAAGATAATTGATCTCAAACCTAAAACGATTAAATTTGATATATCTAATGATATTGACGTATACGACCCATATCTAAATATTAAAAATAATTTAGATCTGAAAATCACAAATAATGCTGATGAAGTCAAATTTTTACTAAATGATAAGGCAATTAACATCCAAGATGAGGATATTTTTCTAGATGAAGAGGGTATGAATGGTTTCCTATATCGATCCGGTCATGCAAATGGTAAACTATTTGCCTATGAAATTAGTGAAGTTCTTCGAGACTTACGAAACCAAAAAGTCCAAATCTCTAGGGACGGTCATCTTAAGTTAATTACGGATTATTCAGATCAATCACATACGATTAAGGATTGCACCAATTCTATAAGACATAAAATCGAATACCTCGAAATACAGAATCTTAGTTTCGATAAAAAATTTAAAAAAATAAATAAGATATTAGATAATCAACTCATTAATGAGGAAGAGAAAGATATGTTACTTTTAAAAGGACAGGCCATCGCAAAACAAATTTCCGCAATACGAAATATTCCCTTCAGCGGTACAATTATTAAACTATGGGGAGAGTTCAAACGCAATTTTAAATTGAAGAAATATAGTCATTTGAAAAAGAGTGATTATGAAATGGCCTTAAAATGGCTTAAACAATATAAATACATTAAAACTAACAAAAATAAATATCGATCTCTTGATTATGATTTTAATAATTAATGTCAGTACGGTTTTGGAAAGTGCAGAAAAACGATTTGTAGATGGTAATATTGAGGAATTTGAATTCTAATGGCTAATCTAATGTCTATTGTAATTTGCTAAATCTATTCAACTAAAATCTCTTCGTATCGGGTAGTAACAAATCTTCTCTCTCTGGTTACCTGTTCCCCAAACTCTTCAATCAAATCCGACTTGTTTCTCATAATCGTCTTGGAATTGTGTTTCAGTATTATTCTCAATTGAGTTCTGTCATCTAAGGTAATTGTCATATCCTGATCTTCGGTAGTCTCTTTGACCACTTTTCTCTCCTTGCTTATCAACTTATACAAAGCCTTATTCACCACCTTTTTTCTCTTTTCCAACAAGGTCAAATTATCTGCTATTTCCTCGTGTATCTTATCAATTTCTGTTAAGATCTGCTTCCTTTCCTGATAAAGAGTCCTCAGTTCATTGGTTCTCTTATCCTCCGAGAGAACATTTTTCTTCTTCTTGGTTTGATCTACTTTGATCCCCTCATCAATTCTATCCTTAACAAATCCTTTTCTGGAGGCCCACTCTACCATTACTATATCATCTAATTTGTTAGAAATAGTAGTCCTCTCTTCAAACCATGCCTTCGGCATCCAACTTTTTATGGGCCCAATTTCCTCATCATTGTATCTTACAATGAATAAAAATTCAGCTTTCTCAGTCTCTCTCATTGTCATTGCTCTAACAATATCTTGGTTTGTTGTAGGATCATTATCTGATTCCGATTGCTCTGGCATAGTCATTACAAGTATTATTGTCCAAATTATATAAAAGTAAGGAGGATTTCGCAAATATTTGATTCGATCATTGATTTGGGAATTACGTAGATGTTACTACTTATTTTTCCTATATACATTGCTATGCATTCCCTTTTCAATATGAGGAAGTACAAATTGGAATGGATTCACTTGACTTACCAACAACACATATTGTATAAAGTATTAGACAAAACGTTAGCTAGTTAATTTGTTGTATTTTTTTGTTTAATATCTTTTTCTCGTTTGATTATTTGAGTAGAACTGTTTGTCTGTTTTTTGCCATTGCCACTGAGCATTACAACATATTCAGGAGCACCAAGCACTCCATATTTGGTTACCAGTCCAAATACCCGGAATTTAGAATGCAGATTCGATTTCATACAAGTTATACGGATTGGATGACCTAGATGTTCCCTGTCAAGTTTTCTCCTGTCTGGGAGGTCCCGATATCTACCCTCCATCTCCCGGTATTCATTCATGTTAGCCTTACTCATATGAAAGGCGATGTGACAATGATATCTAATTGAATATTCCAACTTGGGAATATAATTCTCACTCCCCATAAATCTTGATTCATGATCCCTCTCCAATCTGTTGACTGCTATTGAGACTGTACCAAAATAGTGTCCCTGTTGTTTGAGCAAGTTAAATATATCATGTAAAACCTGATCTCTATATCCACGGGAAGAATAATGATCAGCAGCATAACCCATTATCTGGTGACTACTACTGTAATTATTAGCAATAATTTCTGATAAATTATCAATTATTATTAATCCAACCTTGGAAGGGTCTGGTATTGATTTTAGATTTGCATACAACTCATCCAGACTACTGGCATAGCATCCAATCAGATTCTTATCAATCTGAGACCCATTGAGTTGATGATATTCATTCATAGCGACAATATTGGGCAGAATGGGTTCATACGAGGAGGTGAAATAAATTACCTGCTTATTCCACCCTCCGTCTTTCTTGAATTTCATCATTTGTAGTGCCAGAGATTGGCAAAATTTGGATTTCCCTATAGCCGGAGGTCCCACCAGTTCAATTACACTGCCTGATCTTATTCCCGCAGCTTCTGTAGATGGCATCATATATCCATTTGATAATTCTTGGTTAAGATGATGTATATTAGTTTCAAGGTAGTTGTACTCCTGTCTGATTTTATCTGCACTGAGCAAATTTCCTCCCTTTAATCTTATTAACTGCTTGAATAGAATTTTGGCACTGGTATCAGATATTCCATCTATATCCTCCAAATCTCTTTTGCTGGTTAGCAATAACTGTCTGGGTATTGCATATCCAGAGCAGGTTAGTGCTGCTTTTACCCGTTTAATTGCCGACGGTGATCGAAACCCGGATTCCTCTAGGAATTGATCCATCGTGATTTCTAAATTAGTGACTAGCGTCATTACTAATATTATATGGTGAATTGTATAAAAGTAAAAGCCGTTTTCCAATCGCTAGTTATTTCCAGAAAATCTAGTTACGGTGAGGATCATTCAAAAAAGTATACTTTTTCTTGTAACTATCCTAAGACGTTACATTAGGGACAATGACAGGGGCCCCACCCAGGAAACGTATAGCCTCCTGCGTTTGTTGCCTAATAGGTAACTGTGATATAAATCTGTTAACCAGATTTCTTGATGCATTGAGATCAGCATTAAGTTCAAATCCACATTCTCCACATCGGAATACAGCATTCTTCCGATTGGATTTGGAATTGTATCCACATTTAGAGCATATTTGTTGTATCTGATGCGGATCAACATACTCAATACGGATATTCTTCTCTGCAGCTCGATATTCAATGAATAATTCCAATTGATAATATGCCCATGTATTCAATTCACGACTGAATTTACTCTGTTTGGGATAAGTGGCTTCATCTCGAATACCGGCCAAATCCTCAAGTATTAAAACAGAATTAGGTTGCAAGTCGTTTATCAGATTTTTGGCAACTTCATGATTTGTTACAATCTGAAATCCTTTTTCCCTACCTGAATTCTCCTTCAACTTGCGTTTTGCAGATCTGGTTCCGGTCTTCTGCAAACTCTGCTTTTTCTTATAATTCTTGGTTTTTAATTTTCTCAATTCTTTTCCTGAATAGAATTTATTTTTGGATGACACAATTAGATTCTTCATACCTCGCTTGATACCGATATATTCGGTAGTAAACTCAAAATCAAGTTCTTCTTGGTATTTCTCCACACTGAAGTGGATATACCATTTTTCAATTCCTCTCTTATCTCTTAGGATTAGTTCTAGACTCTTGAATTCCCAACCATTCCCAATATATTGTTGATAATATTTGGGAATGTGAAGATTTAGTTTGATCCGATTACCCTTGACAATAGTAGCAAGTGAGATTTCTTTATTCTCAATATTTAGGGTGGAACATTTATTATTATACCTCATGGGGTGATATTTCTTATATATTACAGGTTTAGAATTAATCCCCGTCTTCTTTCTTATCCCATTGAGCGAAACAAGAGTATCCACGGCTTTTCCCCTGGCACTGATGATCAAATCAGAATTAAGAGGAGAGGATTTTTTGAAATTCGCATAAGTTTCTTCATGTATTTTATTTTTATTTCTTGTATTATTATGATACCCATAATCAAAAGCTGATTGCATCGCCTTCGAATATTCAATCATAGTTTCTCTTAAGATATCTGATTGAATTTCTGAGGGATAAAATTGCGATTTTATCACTCGTACCATATTAGACATTAAAATACAATAAAATATAGCATTGAAATTTATATAAGAAAGAAGAAACTAATCTATCTGAATTAAGTATACTATTTTTTACCATGCATTGAGTACCAATGTTAAATCAAGAGTATCGATCCATGGATCGATTTTATTCTCCGTGGCGATTGAGCATCGATCAAAAATCATGCCGTGCTTATATATAATTTGGATGTACTATATATTGACAACCTATGCTTTATCATACAGAATACGAAATTAAAAAATGTTCCCGATGCTTTACAAATAATGCGATTATACCTTCGGGATTGTTCAGGAAGAGACTCAAGTACTGCTCCAAATATTGTAAGGCTAAGTTTGATATCAGTTTCGGTTCATTCATGATTGGTGTTTGGATCGTGATTGTAACACTACTCAAATTTGAGGGATTTGAAATTCCGACAATACCACTTCTCGATGATATAACAATCTCATTATTTGATGTCTCTTTTGCACAGCTTTTCTGGATATATCCAATTTTATTTCTTCTCTATTATTCTCTTTCCACTAGTTATTCTATTATTATCATTAGGAAACATCGAATAGATTGGCTAAAGCTTACTTATAAAGAACATATTGCGAAACATTCAGGTTAATCATCTTCAATATTATTTCAGTCGTTAATTAAAATATTCGAATTACAAATATCATATAATAAATTATAATAATTAAATAATTAAGATTCAGATTTATTTCTTGATCCATATCATCTTCAGATCTCGATGAATTAATTTCATTTTCCTCCGATAAGTACTGTTCCAACTTAAAATAGATCATTAACTATTGTATGGTAGTTATCCTATAACTAGGTTTGGTGATATATTGTCAGTATCAGGCGAATAATTCCACCGGAAATTAAGTGGGGGTTTACGCGAAATCAATATCGGTGAATCTTGTATTTTTGTCGGTACGGAAATAGCTCTCGCTTTACATTTTTACATATTAGGACTTTGTACGGTTGTAATTGTTCGACGAATCGATCCATTCGTTACAGATTTATCCAGATATAAGCATCAAAAACAAGATAAATGAAAAATAGTGTTTGAAACGTGCCATAGACAAATAGATTAATTGAGCCCAGAGTAATCTCCCCTGAATCTGTTTCATCAATTATTTGGTTGAATTCTGAACTTTGTATAAGAAGTACAAGGAAAACTGTAGAGTAAAATAACCAGATTACTGAAAATTCAAATTTTGTCACACTGATCATATTCAGAAATACAACCACTCCAGATAATTTAAGCATCATAAGTACTTAATATAGTGAATCCTATTTAAGTAAACCGTCTAACTGTGATTCTACTGTTTAAATCCGTCGGAAATGATGTGTGGTTAATAAATTATAGATCATAAATCGAGTTTAGATCACAAGGATGTCTTTTAGTCCAAAAGTATATATTTTAGCAACTGAATTGTTTATCAAATGAATAAAACGATATGCTGGATATGCAAGAGAGATGGTACTGAACTGACAAATAGCTTGCCTGCTGGATTTGTATATGAAGAAAAAAAATTATTCTGGACCTATGAAATTTTAGGAAAGGTAGAATTGATTACAAATCAAAACATCATCACGGAAGAGATAGTGAAACTGAAACAAATGCAAACTGAAAAATTAGATGCATTATGGGTAAGAACCTTTGGTAGTGATCGCAGTATTCCACGATTTGATATTGATGAAAGACCAATAATGGGTAAATCAGACTGGGAAGATTTGGCAGAAGGAATCCATAGTGTTAAAACCATGGAAATTGAGGATAAGGTAGATGAGAGGCTTATTGAAGTATACTATACACAAAATAAGATCAATATTTCATTGTGCAGGGTATGCGATGTTTTAACCTCGTCACATCTAGTTGAGCATTCAATATATCGAGACAATGAGTTATACTCACGAAAAGAAAAAGAAGATCAGTTAACTCTCAATTTCAATCAATCCCGGATCAAGCCTTAACTAGTTAAATAATTTCTTCTTGCAATTATTCTGGTTCAGAAGGGATCTTCGATCGATTCGATCTATTGATAAAATAAATTCAGACCTAAGGCCCATAGAATTCAATCTTCTTTTTGCCCTTTGTGAATACTCCAGAACGAAACCAGAAGACTTGATGCCAATAATGATAATCCTGTTTTCCCCATGTCTGAATGTATTTTTCTGTGGCTGAGAGTTGGTCAAAAGATAATTTAGCATTACAGTCTGAGCATTCATAAAAATCATCTTTTAGTGTGGTACTAACTTGATGTCCACAATCATGTCTGTGAAGATCAAATGGGCTTGTAGAATTGGCAGTTAATTCAATAAATCTTTGTGAATATTTTCTTTGTGTGGCAAGTACAAAAAATACAATCCTTTCAGATTGTGCCAGTTCCGGCATTCCAGTATTTTTCGTCTGAGTTGCTAATATTTTCCCCAGGTGAGTTAACTCCAGAGATCCTGAGTTTCCAATAGCGGCAAAATTAAAGAAAATTGCTCCTTGCAGGCCTGCCTTGATTCTTGTTTCAAATTTGGATCTACCCATTTGTGCACCAGCATATTGATTTATTAGGTCTTCATTATTATTAAATTTTAATCTCAACCAAGCGTCAAATTCAATTTGGGTCTCTTCTATCGACTTTTTAATTATATTTGTTTCTTCAACGAATTTACAAAAGTCTCTAATAATAAAAGCTCTACATCCACTTAAATCATTGGGATCTTGAAACATAAATGGATTCAAATTAAGAAGAGTTTCTCGTGTTTTAACAATATTTGTAATCATTTTTTTTATCTCAATTGGTGATGACTTTTCTAATGTCAATTGAGGTGAATTTTCTTCTACTATCTCGCCATCATCCTTGACTAATAATAATCCAAATCCATGTTTCTCAACATATGATTTAATCCGTTCCATCCCTTGCTCTTGGGATACTACCTCTGAATATGGGAAAAATAGGTAAGTAAAATGTGAATATTGTTGATAAACGAGACCCTGTCCAACTGCAATTTCTAGATTCTTTCCTGAAATATCTCCCTTTCCTTCACAAAGGATAATTTCATCTTCTGGAGTTAATATAAAGACATCGGGTTCTATCGATGATCCGAAATGATCAATTTGAAGAAATTTTGCGGTATCAGGTTTTACTCCCGGTGAATGAGTATAACCAGCATAGTGTGGATCTCCTCCTGTTTTTTTCACTAAATAGTTGGTCACTGCTTCGTATAATGCTCCTTCTAATGCCATATTTAATTCTACATCATTTTCATTTTAAATAATCTTGTCAATTTCTCCGATAATGTGAAATTTTAGATTTATAGGGTGATTAAATTTATCGATCTGGAAATTGTGAAACTCATTAACAGGCTTGATCAAAAGGATATAATTCTTCTAATAGTAGAATATATGTCGGTACAGAAATGCCTCTCATTTGATAATATAATGACTATCGATCACTTGGTCAATACTTTTCGGCAGTGCAAGCACGATTCAAACCTTAATCATTTGCGAGATGTTGTTCCAGATTTGCACTACTCAAGCAGTAAGGGGCTTTACAAGTATCACAGTAAATGGAACAATCACTACATGTTTCTTTATGACAGCCATGACAGTCGTTTATACTTTCCAATGTTATCATTTCACAACCCCAATACAATTTTCACTGCACTCGTAACAATAACGCATGCCACAGCCCGTACAATTTGCAGCTATCGCATTTTTTAGACAATCACAGCCATAATATAGTTTCCACCCTAGATCTTCTCGAGCAAAATTCCAAGTTGGAGGGCAGTGGTTCGGATTAATCCAAACATATTCCATTGTTAACTCCTCGAAATCATCCGTTTTATAACTCAGATTTATTTTGGCTTCCTCTTCAGTACAAACCAATCCTGATAACCCTAGTAGATCTGAGTTTAGAAGAAAATTGACTTCACCAAAAGTAAAACTAATTCGGAAATTCTTGGCTTTTGCAATATTCACTATTAGCACATTTCGCCTTTTGGAAACTGGTATTACCACAACTACCATAATGTATTTGTGTGTAATTAAACCCTCGCGTTTATTTCTAAATAAGATAAGAAAAAAGATTTTGATAATTTCGGATAAAGGTTGATATGATCAATCTGTTAGATTTACAAGATTCGATCACAAAATGAAATGGCTCATAACTATAGACTATTTGATGATAGAGTTTATTAACAATTTCTGGGGGGGCTTCATTTTAGGATGGATAACTGCTCTTCCCATTCTGAAATGGCTATTTGGCTCAGAAAACGTAATTCCTAGACTTCATAATTGGTTGAGTTGGAATAAATATTATTCAAATAAAAAGAATTGCTTGTTAGAAGACTTAAAACAGGGTGAGAAGATCGAAATTAGGAATACTGGTTTGAGACCTGTAAAAATTATTGACATAGTATTTAGTGATAGAGGATATTTACTGCCTTATGGAAGAATGCCTTCAGATAAAATTGAAAATTATGTTAAAGGTCTTAGAGATAATCTAAATGGGAAGTTCCTTGATCCACAACAAAGTATTGAGATTGCATATATCAAAAGTGATTTCTATTTTGCAATAAAGTATGGCGATCTTGATGGTAAATATGCAGATTCGATTTCATGGATGACGGATATGTATTAGATTTTATTCAAATATTCTAAGACATCAGTTATTCTACTGATTAGATTAATCTTTTGTATAGTCTATTGTACTCGATTAATCTAACGTTGAATACCTCAATATTAGTTTCGATTATCTCTCATCTGGGTTTTAGGTTAATTATCAATCTAATAATCAATATATTATGCAATATATTAGACCTGTTTCCAATGGCTGTCTTCGAGTTTGTAGTCATATGATAATCAATGGACTTCAGAAGACAAAAGATAGATCTACAGTGACTGTTAAGGTTGATTTTTTCTGTCAACAATGCCAAGTACATCATGAATTTAATCTCAACTTAATTATGGCGAAACTAAATAATCAAAGGAATAAAAAGTATATCACTATCCCTGAGAAAATCAGACCAATAAATCGATTTTTAAATATTATAGAATCTGGAAACTATCAATAAATTTCATCATATTCAATATTGTCTTCATTAATTGTAGCTCGTTCTATATTAAATTCTTCTTGCGTTTTATTAAATGTAATTACGATATTTTCTGTATCGATAATTTTGTCATTGTCTTTTGCCATATGAGTAAAATACACTTCTATTATCTCTGTAACATTTTCTTTAACATTGTCAAAGTCAGTATCAATTCCCTCAACAGGTAATTGTGGATCTAAGGATAAACCTGGACAATTGAGATCTAAATCCTTAACAATCCCCATCCACACTTTAATTTCTATTTTTTTACCTTTAACCAGATCCAAAAATAATTCCTCTGCATTTTTCTCCGCGTACATATTAGGATTATTAATGCGGTGCATTTCCATTGATTGTTGCACCATTTCCCATGTTACGTCTTCTTCTATAATCCTTCCTGTTATAATTTCAGTTGCAATGTATTCTAAATCATCCCAATTTTTTCCTGGGAAACCTAATCCCAATCTAGTAATGATATTTTTTAATGAATTGGGGTCTACCGATGAATGTAATTTACTCATAGTAGAATAGATCAGAAATTCTTTAATGATACTTTTCATAAACTGTCCCTAATTTTAGCAAAATAAGTCGGATTTATAGAAGTTCGATCGAGATCATTAGGGTAAAAATTTAGAGCTTCTTCCCTTCTGATTGCCATAAGATAATATATGGATTCAACTAAATCAATAAATTAACCAAAGTTCAAAATGATCAGGTTGTCAATTATTAAGGTGTAGAAAATCATGGATAAAGAACATGAAATAAATTTAAGTGTTATCAAGAAGGAAATATCTGCTTGGATTGATAAATTAGTTGAAGATCCAGATGAGTTTTTCTCAGCGGATTTTTTAGATGATTCTAATATTATTGAAGATGAAGAAAGTATGATTGAGATATACAATCACAATATTTCCAACCTTCAAATTCAGGCTGTCTTGACCTATTATTACACAGATTATTTAAGAAATAACATAACACATTTCGATAAATATCACGGATCATTGAATTTATCCATTAAGGTCTATTTCGAGATTTATTCAACTGAGCATATCATATTCGAAATGAGTAATCAAGTAGGTACATTTTCTCATTCAGAAGATGCAGAAGATTATGGTGATTCACCAGATCTAGATTTCAATTCAAGTTTTGATGAAATGGTGTTGGGAATTGAACAAGCAATATCGGAACTACCAGATACAATGCAATTCAGAATAAATAAGAAAATACATAATAAATTGGATAAGCTAAGAACCAATGTTAAGAATTTACTATTTAAGAAAGAGAAGACAAAATTACAAGAATTACAGATAGATAAACAAATTGAAATTTTAGAGGATCAAATAACAGAATTACAAAAATCATTGATAAATACAATTGGCCAATCCAATGACAAAGATAATGGAGATCCAACTACAGTGACCAGTAAAGCGAACCGCAAACAATTACAAAATCCAAATGAACAGGTTATTGAGAATAATTTCTTAGACATTGTAAAAGAAATTATTGGGAATATCGATACTTTCATCTCAGAAGAATTCGATTTGAAGCTAGATTTCTATACATTTACAACCGATTTGGAAACAGAACTAGGTCATTCGAGCCTAACACTTGAATTTAAGATAGTACATCTGATTCAAGATGAAAGGACAGGTCAAGAAATATCTGAATATCATTTTATTGCCAAGGAAATTGAGATTTCTACAGAATTGGGTTTTGATAATTCTCTTACTATAGATATAGATTTATGCTATTTTGATCAGAGAAGAGGAGAGTATACTGGAAGTTGGAGTATTGAAGCATTCTACAAAGAATCAGAATTTGAACTCATCAAGGCAATTAAAGAATGTCTTGAAAATTTATCTGATTTGCTAATTGAATAGCATTCGATTAATCCTCATTTGTTGCATCTTTTTTTTGTAAACAAACAAATTGAAATGTGGAATTAAGATCATTGATATCATACTTTATGAACCAGTATTTTTATAATGAAATTTAATTTGCTTTTAGTTTAATATTTTACATTTTCTTTTACAATTCCTTTATCTTCTACACATTGCATACTTATACATTAATTATCATATAGAATGAGGGATAGCATATTGCTACACAAGTCGATCGAAGGGGCTAACCAGATCCATTATTTACCAATTATTAAATTGAAGTATTACTGGGAGCTTATCAGTCTCGATCGACAAATAAATTTAAATTTAACAACAATATCGTATTAATAATTTTCAGTAATAAGGGGTGAAAGATCAAACAATGAAAGTAATTTTGAGCCGAAAGGGATTCGATACCTATAACGGTGGTTATGCCAGCCCGATCCTTCCTGATGATACACTGATGTCATTACCAATTCCTTCGGATAGAGATAAAATACAATATTCAGATTTGAAATTTGACAATGACCATTCGTACTTTGAAAGAATGAAAGAAATTGATCCCAGACGAAAATCCAATAAAAAATATATTTCATTTAACGAGAGAACAAAATGCCACCTTGATCCAGATATTTACCGATACGTGAAACTCAGAAGAAAAGGTTGGATGCCTCTCTTCGGACCAAGTGGAAAAGCATATACCGAATTAACAAAGGAAGGAGTCTCAGTTGGAGATCTGTTCTTGTTCTATGGATGGTTCAAAAGAACTATTGAAAAAGATGGAATACTGGAATTTGCACCCAAAGCTCAAGACCTCCATGTAATTTTTGGCTATTTACAGGTAGGTGAGATCTATCAGGTTGCTAACAGACTATCAGATAATCCAACTTGGATGAGGTATCATCCTCATGTTGAAAATATTGATAGAAGAAAAAATCGTTCAATAGTATATGTGGCAAGTAAATTTGTAATGTGGGATGACGATATAACCGGTTCTGGAGTTTTCAGTTGTAATGAAAATGTAATATTAACAAAGAAAGGATATCCTCGTTCTCGATGGTTATTACCCGAATTCTTCAGAAAGGTTAGAATCTACCCACATACTAGTTCCGCTTGGAGGGAAGAAGGATATTTCCAATCTACTAGCCCGGGCCAAGAATTTGTAATTGAAGATAATGATAAAGTGGAGAATTGGGCTAAATCTTTAATTAATAGGAACGACCAATCGGAACCCGAAAGTAATTCAAAAGAAATTTGAGATTCTGTAATAATTAGATCGTTTCAATCACTCTTCCATCATTATCCCTAAAATATCATCTTGATCTTTGGATTAGGACAGCAACAAAAATGATTTCACTTTTTGAATTAAAGTGGTTACTCACAAAATTAAAATATTTTTTTAATTCTACTCCAAAATTTCGTCCAACCAGATTTTTCCTTCTTTTTCACTCCAACTACTTTGGTATAGTATCCTTTTGGAAAGGGAAAATCGGGTTGTTCATGAATTTTCCTTAATTCAGGTATTGATATCGGTTTGTGGTCATATTTTTCAAAGTAGTCGAATAACTTTGAGTAATCTTTATTTTCATCTCTTAATTTCATTAATTCAATTATTATTAAAGGGAGTCTGCTCCTACTCGCATCTAGGGGTAAGGTAAATCTAATTTCTTTACTAAGATAATTATTAATACGGGGGTATTTTTTATATTTAGGATTTAGAGAATTTAGTTTATTAAATATCTTATAGAGGTCTCCTAGTTCATTGAAATATATTTTTTGAAAGTAATTATTATTTTTAGAACCATATTTGCCACTCGAACCGTCATTTTCAGTTATTAATTTATCAACTTCCTAAAACCTTTGAAGTAACTCTTTTTCCGAAGTATCTAATTCTTTGAGTATTTCTTCCTGGTGGTGTTTTCGCATATCATCTCGATGATCTGTTGGCCGATTATATCTTTTCATACAATGTAAGAACATACGTGTAATAACATATCAAGTGTCCTATTTAATTTGATATTATTTGTCTAGTGACAGGTTGTTTATTAATCGATCTTGTCTTTCTTATTTTAAAACATTTGATATACAATTAATAAATTATTTTCTTAAATTGAATTTTGTCGGTACGGAAATAGCTCTCGCTTTATATTTTTGCATATTTGGACTTTGTACGGTTATAATTGTTCTACGAATCGATCCATTCGTTACAGATTTATCCAGATATAAGCATCAAAAACAAGATAAATGAAAAATAAGGATTGAAACATTCCATAGACGAATAGATTAATTGAACCCAGAGTAATCTCCTCTGGATCTGTTTCATCAATTACTTGATTGAATTCTGAACTACGAATTAATAAAACAAGAAATACTGTGGAGTAGACCAACCAAATCAAAGAAAATTCCAATTTAGAGACATTTATCAAATTCAGGAATACTACAATTCCAGATAATTTAACCATCATAAGTACTTCATATAGCGAATCCTATTTAAGTAAACCGTCTCTCTTTGATTCTACTGATTCGATTTATACCAAATATCACATTTTTACAATTTTATCATCTGAGTTTGCTTTAATCGCATCGTCGATAAATGATTGAAAGATATCAGTTACCTGTATATCATCTTTTGCAGAAGACTCAAGATATTCACTCTTCACAGATTGAGCATAAAATTTTCCTTCCTCAGCTGATACTACTCGTTTATCCTCTAAATCAACTTTGTTTCCAACAAAAACCGTTTTTACATCACCCACTTCTTCTTGAATCTCATTTACCCATTTATCTAAATCATCAAAAGTTTGTTTATTTGTTATATCATACACTATTACTACGCCATTCGCAGCTGCATAATGCTGTTTTCGTAAGGACGATAAGAATTCTTGACCAGCTGTATCAAAAATTAATATTTTAACTGCTTGATCTTGGTAAACAGCCTGCTTGATCAAAAAATTTATCCCAATTGTTGGTTGATAATCCGATCTAAAAATATTTTTGGCAAATCTATTTGCAAGACTCGTTTTCCCCACTCTACCATCTCCCAGTAGAATTATCTTAATCATTAAAGTTTCACTAGCCATTATAAATCCACATTAGAGAGATGAAACTCCCATCTTTACCAATGTGCAACTATTCTTAAGCATGGGGCTAATTTGATCTATTTAGATCAAAATAATTGCGAATTACTATTATTTTTACACATAATTGACAAATTATCAAACTTGATTTAATGATGAATGTAGCTAACTTATGATACCGGACCGACAATGAAAATTGATCTTTAGTTAAATAATATTCACTGATTATCATTTTTGTGAATAGTACTGATGCGGATGAACCTAAGGTCGAGGAAGAAATCATAATTGAAAGAACCTTCAATGAGAATTATGCAAGAGCAATGAAACTCTTTCCCTATGATCAACCAAATCAACATCAGTATCAGATAATATCCAGAATCCTTCAATTGAAAGAAAAGGGAGTATTGCTACTAGAAGCACCCACAGGATCGGGTAAAACCATTGCCTCATTGGCCTCATTACTAGCTCGAAGACGGGATGGAGAGAAAATAATTGTAATCGTCAGAACTGTTTCACAGATGGAACCAGTGATGAGAGAATGGGGGCGGGTTGTAGGAGGGTATGATGGTTTTCGTGAGAAGTACAATCAGGACGAGGATATAATGATACTGCCTGTAATGGGAAAAGCCAGATTATGCAAACAACTACCTTATCTCAGACAACATATGAAGTTTTCAGATATGGCAGTTCACTTCCTTTGTAAATCACTTCCTTGTAAATTATTTCCCACTCAACAAAAATTCTTCAAGGGACAATTTGCAAAACCCCTTGCTATGAGACTCAATATGTCTCTGGCTGGTCAATCCAAAAAGGGAACACCCACCATTGATCGAGTTCATCAATTCTATTCGGGATTAAAATCCTGTGGGTATTATAAACAAAGAGAACTTATGAGAGAGGCTTCCATTATTATTGCCACCTATCCATATCTGAAAGGGAATTTACTGGAATCTACACTTAAAAACATGAATATTGATATTGGCCAGGCCTATTTTCTTATTGATGAGGCTCACAACTTGGTATCTCCATCTCGCATTTCTCTTTCCATCAAACAGGTGGAGAAGGCAATTTTCCTATTTGGTAAGCTAAGGATTTTACAGAACTTGCATAATCTAATGAAACTATCAAAGAAAGTCCAATTGCATGAAATAGGTTCTGCTGAGGAGATCGATCATTTGCGTAGTGTCATATCAGAATGTGTGAAGAAAGTCAGAGATAAATACAGGATTACAATTGCTGATCTATCAGATAATGCTTTGATCTCACTAAATAGTTTTCTCAGTACGATTTATAATGGAGATATTATTGCTAGAAAGAATCGAATGGAGATTGTTCAATCCACTCCTGATGTTATGTTATCTGAACTATACGGTGCCAGATTGGTTGTTTTTCAATCAGGAACTTTCCAACCAATAAATTTATACAAAAAATTGTTTGGTATACACAGAGCAGAAACTTTGGTTTCCAAGGAAAGTGATGTCAGTAATCAGTTTAGATGTTATTTGAGATATAAGGGTCTTACTTCAGCTTTTAAGAAAAGATCTCCTGTATTATATCAGACCATGACCGAGGTCATAATGGAAATCGTCCCGTTCTCACCAAGACATGTTCTGGTACTATGTCCGTCTTATGATTTTAAGGATGAAATATCCCCAATTATATCAGAATATATTGAGACTCATAATCTGAAAACGAAAGTGTTGGAGGAAACAAGAAGCACTTCATCTGAGGAAATGTCCAATCTTCTCATATATGCCGATCAACCATATATTGTACTGGCAATTGCAGCTGGTAAACTTGCTGAGGGTGTTGAAGTAGTTTACAAGGGAAATTCTCTTATCTCCATGGTTATTATGGCCGGGTTGCCTTTTTCTCCCCCTAGTAAGGACAAGGCTATCGTTATGCAGGCTATGGCACATGCTGCCAGAGATAAGCGTGCAGCCAAGCAATTCATGATGCAAATTCCTCTGGAACGTAAAGTTAGACAGGCATTTGGTAGGACCATCAGAACAGAAAAGGATAGGGGGTCACTTGTTATACTGGATTTCAGAGCGGAGAAATTCCTGAAGCAATCACTAAAACTTACTAGAGTGAGAAATTTGGAACAATTGAAAGAGAGATTGGGTTTGTTGTATAAGGATTTTCCTTCTTTAACTCAATTACGGGAAAAGTGATCGAATGATCTCCTGTTGGCCCATTATCTAATATCATTGAGTGATTTGCTATCGATCAACACTTTGATGCTTACTTAGGTCATCAATATAAGAAAAGAAGATCCTTCCTCTCTAATTTCTCTGAATACTGAATTCACTATAAGGTGTTCTAAAGCCATTTCATATGCCATCAATGATTTGTTTGTTAGGTTTACTAAATTGGTTAGCAATGTATTTTTCTCAACTTTACCATGAGAATTATAAATATTCAGAAATTCCTGGACAATATCTCTCTCAATTGGTTTGGAGATGTTTACTTGATAACCTGAATGGAAGAATTGATCTTTTTTTACATGATTTGCCAATTCCAGTACATTGTTGATTATTGTGTTTTTTGCCAGTCTTAAGGTTTGTTTACTACTCTTTTGTTCTCCCTTTTTACGACTAATATTCAATGCAACCCGGGTCAATTGATTATCCAGGATGTTTCCATTGAATAGATGTCCTAATTGCGTCCGGGTTGTAGGTAAGATCTCATCTTCGGCTGTCTCAATTAGATCAGTGGAAATCTCTATCTTATCATTTGCGCTCCATGTTTGTTCAGGGTGCACATACAGTGATCCTATCAGATATTCGTATACATCCGAAAGAACGTTGTAATTATATCTCGAATTAATACTAAAATTCGATACAATTGGGATAGTCAGATCGGATTCCTTGAATCTAATATTATTAATTGATTGACTTGCTGAAATGTTTAACTCCACGTTTTTCCTAGAGCTCGTTCGTTGTTTGTGAATTGAATTCAGTGTTTTCAAATTACTCTCATATCGGGTGGTATAAGTTTCCAAACTTAGTTTCTTATTACCAACTGTTATTTGATATCCAAAGTTGGGAATAACGCTCTTCATTTTCTTTATTAATTTGGTGACTGGATTTTGCCCTATAGGATTGTAAGTAAAAGATGTGATAATGCCACCTAATCCCTTTTGTGTAATTGCAGGTGAAGAAATAATATTTGAAAAATAGATATCCTCAAATAACTTCATATCATTCAGACTACTCAGGTTAAAATCTGTATCAATTGCATCCCAATACAATTCCTGAAATTCTGTATACTTAAATGGGAGTTTTACTATATTTTTTGGAATATATCGCCAATCCTGTGCTTTGAAATGTGATTTGATTAACGGTTTGGATCTACGAGAGTGATCCATATATCGTTGATTTACTACATCTATTGCAACTTTTGTATTCTCACGTGGTAATGGTTTTGTTCCTAAAAAACCATCAAGTAAGACACCTCCCTCATAATTTAATAGAGATGGTCGCAGATAAAATTTTAACTTATTTATACGCGAAATAAACCCCACCAATGTGCCATCATTTGATCTTTCTACATACCGTAGGTGGTTATAAAATTCCTGATTATCCGAGTTCGAATACAAGGCAAGCTGATTGGATATTTCGCCACTCTTGGCCTGTTGGAGTGCTTTTACAACTTTTCGATCCTGCGGACTACTTGATGTATTCTGGCCAATAAACCGAGGATCAATCCTTCTCTTATCCGCTTTATAAATATTGTATAATCGTAAGGAGTTTGGATCTGAATCCATTAAAGTAACTTAGTTGAATAAGATAAAAAGATTTCTGCCACTGGTAATTATAACTCAATCGATCTGTTATTCCGTTATACACTCAATCTAATCTTTGCTTACTTATATACAATTCAATACTCTATTTCTTTACAATGAGACAATCACTAGTTGTTGCTACCCTATTCGTAATTTTACTACTTCTATTCACAGGAGATCAATCATCCGCTCAAATTGGTGGAAATGTCGATACTGATACAGTATTAATAATACCATCTAATCTTGTTAATGGTGATTCTATCACTGTTAGTTCAATGACAACTTTTGGAAGTGGTCCTGTTTTTCTAGGTCAGACCACATTTTATCATCTCGATGATATACGAACAAAGGGAGACACTGATTTTGATACTAGTCTATCAATCACAGATCCTACTTTTGAATTTAATGTAGGATCATCAATTACTCTTAGAGCAATCAGAATTCCTATTGATTCAATCTCAACAGATGCTGTCATCAAGTGGAATTTATCAGAAAGTGTCGGTACGGTTTTGGCTGAGGGTGAGATAAACATCAACGAGCAGCTCTATATGCAACAACAGGGTAGTTTGATGATAGTAATCGGATCACTCCAATCGGATGATTTGAATAATGATAACAAGTATGCCAGTGGAATTTCATTGACTTCTGGAACCTATAAGGTTAGTATTTCACAGGATTTAATCCTTGATTTCAATTCCAAGGCGGGCAATACTTATCAGGGAGTATATGTGTATGAGGACGATATTCTTCAGAATACCTATCCCCAAATCTATCTAATGGGAGGTGCTCATAGAGAAAGGGTGACGACTGTTAACGGTGGGGCAAGTTCCACATTAACTGTATCATCTGGTACTTCTTATGTTCTTGCCTATTATGGAGATGGAACTTCGAATTTCTCCCCATCCCATGATCTGAAAAGAATTGAAGTTGTAACCAACTCCCCTCTTACAATGTCTATGATTGATTATCAGAGTAGTCCCGGATCTTCAATTATTATCAATACCAATGTGAAAGATGGTGTCACTCCTGTTCTGGGTGCAGATGTGGATTTCTCCATAATGTTGAATGCCATCTTAACTCCAATTGGTTCTGCAACTACTAATAGTGCAGGGGACGTACAGATATTCTATTTGGCAGATTTAGATCCTGGGAATTATTCTATTTTTGCTGAGGCTACATATCTGACTCAATATGGAATTACAAATTCTGAACTCAGTTTAACGAGGCCGACTGCCAGTTGGTCTAACGTACAGGGTACTGCAGAATTCAGTTCTGCTGGACTTGGAATAACTTCTGTTACTGTAAGTGGAACCATAAAAACTCAGGGAGGTAATGCGATTGTCAATACACCAGTGGATATCAGAGCAGATAGTACTTTGCTAACAACTGTCTCAAGTGATGCTAATGGTGATTTTGCCTATACCCACAATGTGAATTTTATTGTCGGTACTTACACTGATTATTATTCCATAAATATTACAGATGGCTTCTGGGATGCTACTCCTGTTACTACTGATCTTGTTATCTCAAGAGGGCAAATATTCATTAATACTAATGATGTAAATATTCAATTCATTGATCAACCTACAAACATTACAGGTTTTATAACTAATACCCCGATAGAAAATGTGATCAGTACCATTCATCTGGATAAAGAGACTACTCCGGGTATTTGGGTGACTTTAGACACCAAATATTCTGATAACTTTGATTTTATTCTGCAATCTCAATCTGCTGGGTCATTTAATTACAGAATAAGAGTAGATGAGACACCTCAGTGGACAAGTGCACTTCAACCAGTTGTGGTGACTATTGGGCCATCGAATGCAGCAATTTCAAGAGGAGTTTTACCAACCATATTTGACATTAAATATCATCAGAATTATGATTTGTCTGCCTATGTTCTCAAAGATGATCTATCAGCAATTGAAAATGCAGATGTGAAAATCACTGTTTGGGATCCTGTATTGGAGAGTAATGTGGTGATTGCCAGTGGCTTGACTGATGCTAATGGGCTGGTTTCTCTCTCTTGGATAACCTCAGATTCTTATCTATCCCTTCCAGGATTAAGTATACCACTTACCTACTCAGCAACCCACAATGATTTTGTTATCACTGATCTGCAGGTGTTTTTTACCATAGTATCAAGTGATGTGAGTATAACTTTGATAGACAATACCTGGATTTATGATACAACTAATATTATCATGTTTGATACAATAGATCAATTTGGTTTTGTCGCCAATCAGGGTACACAATTCAAAGTGACAATTGAGGGTTCACTTTACACCATGACAATTGATAGCTCTGGCCAGGGTTCAATCACACATAAGTTTGCCAACGTGGGATCTGCTTCAATGAGTATAGCAACAACTGATATCAATCCTTTCCCATACAATAGTTATTCTGATACCCTTTTGTATACAATAAGTAAGGGAGATTTTGTCATTACTGGCTCTGATGAATTTACATCCCGAGGGGAGAACCATCAATTTACATCAGTCATTAGTGATCATAATGGAATACAGTTATCCAATCCTGTGATGGTCAATCTATGGTTATTTGACGTTACTTGGATTAATCTGGGACAGGTGTCCACAGTAAATAATGCTCTAATTTCGGCAGATATTGTTCTCACTGAGGGTGTGTATACAATTGAATGGAGAATTGATGGTAATAATCTCTATAATGCCGCTTCACAATCATACTTATTGACAGTGGATAAATCATCAACTGAAATAATATTTACCAATGCCCCCTTATCATATAATTTCAATGATATTGAGAATAATAGAAATGTTAGTCTGAAATTGTTTATTCCAATATTAAATGGGCCAGTTAGCTCTCAATTTGTTTCGATTAATTTTGTATCTGTTGATGATAGTTATTCTTGGTTCTTGCTGTCTGATAATAATGGAATTGTGAGCATAATTCTTCCCCAGCAACCAATCACTGGGATTTACACTTTGACTGCTACATTTAGTGGAAATACAAATTATTTGACAACAAGTTCAGCAGCCAGTATAACGGTTATTGGAGTAAATACTGTACTTTCATGGAAAGTTACACCCACAAATGGCTATTATTCAGAGGATCAACTATTCAGCCTACATGCAGAGGATGTTCTTGGTAATAATCTGATAGGATTTACAGTTGATCTCACTATCGGTACTGATAGTTATTCTGTCGTGACCAACAGTACAGGAGATGCCATGTTCAATATCGATATGATATATGAGGGATCAGTCGATCTACATGTAGTTCTACAGGCAAATGGGGGATGGAACAGTCAATTCATCGATATCGCCATTCAATTGGAGAAGAAACAGCTATCAATTAGTTCTGAGATAAATTCAATTGAATATTCCCCCACTAATAATAATCAGGATCTTAATTTTGCAATCCTAGTAAATTCTAATAATGATCCTTTTCTTTCAAATATGAAACTTGAACTCTACTGGTTGAATCCCTCCACTGGTCAGTTTGAATTTGTTGATATATTTTACACCGATAATAGCGGCTATCTACATATTACACTGAATTTTCCGTCAATTAATGCGGCAAATTCATATGTATTCAATTGGATAACATCTGATGTTGATTTCCTTTCAACTCAATTGGATCAATTCTATGCTGTGACTCCCATGTCACTTGATGTGACTATCTCTTATAATTCTGGAAGTTTTATGGAGTCAACTCCTATTGATTTCGCCATTAGAGATAGTAGTGGCCTGTTACTAAGTGGTTTGAATGTTTATATGAGCTATACTGAGACAATCATCCTTTGGTCTGGGACCACCACAACTTCTTTTGGTACAGCCATTCTAATTTTTGAAGCGCCTTCTGTTGGTGATCTATCGATTTATTATTTGATATCTGATGCAGCTGGGAATTATTTTGTTGAAGAGGGGAATATCGTTGTTACCATAACTCCTGCTGATATTATAATGAATTATTCACTCGATGATGATCAGGGAGTTGTTACAATGATAATTGATGTTAGAGATCCAAGTAACAATGTGATCACAGAAGGAACTGTAATTATAGAAAGTTGGAGGGGTATATGGGTGACAGAGAAAACTATTTCTCTTACCCAGACTAATTCTCATATTCTAAATATATATGCAGACGATATGCAATTTCGTATCTCATATATTGCCAATTCCCATTATTCTGGCTTTATTGTGACATTCAATCTATTCAAGCAGGATTTGATTGTTAATGGCAATCCATTTGAGATGGAAGTGGACAACGGATTACCAGTATACATTGAATTACAAGGAAATTCAACTCTGGATGGATATTTACTCAACATTGAAATATATGATACAAGTAATAATCAATGGATAAATTATGGTTCTTTGTATTCTTCTTTCGGAATAGTAAACGAAACTCTGCCAATCAACCTTGGCATTGGCACCTATCAGATTAGAGTTACTATACCCGAACAGGGTTGGTATAGATTATACAATCAGGTGTTTGCTCTCGATATCACTTTGAATCATTTCCTATTCGAAATTGATAATAGTTTATTCCTAAACGGAGTGAACAATAATATTGAGGTCAGAATAAACTCATCAACACCAGATGCAGTAACAAATGTTCAGCTTGACCTATATATAGAAGTGAATAGTGTTGGCACCAACATTGGAACTATATTTACAGATAATTTTGGTATGGCCACATTTACTTTCAATATTATTCAACCATATGGAGAATATACATTTACAATAGTTAGTACTCAGACACTAATGGTAAAATCATCAAGTTTTGATTTCCTGGGTATAATTGGATATAACGTTAATACAGATTTCATAATTATCGATTCAATTGATTATGATCAAGGCGGTACAATTTCCGTACTATTAACAGATCACAAAGATCAATTAATGATCAATTCCCAAGTGGATGTTTTCTATTCTCTATTTGATCCTGTTTCCCAATCCTATGTGGGACAGCAATTTCTCGGTACTGTATATTCTAACAATTCCGGATTTATCCTAATAGATATTCCTGCAATTATTTTAATGAGTGAAAGTATCAGAATTACAATATCACTTAACGATCAGTTGATTATTGGTAATTCTATTTTCAGCCATGATTTTAATGTTTCAAAATCCACTCCAATTATTACCTATCAGATCAATGATTTGGGAGTTAGTCAATATGCCACAATTACAGTAATAGTAGTCAACATCGATGATTATTCACTTGCTGGTGATATTTCTTGGAAATTGAATAGTGGATCTCAGGAAACAATTATTGAGGGTTCGGGTAGTTTAGAGAAAATAAATGGGATTTTTCAGTTCTCTTTTGATATTCCGGCAATTTATATTGGTGAGTTTCTAATGGTTTTGGATTTCCATGATACAAATACACTTCAGAAATATCTGGATGCATCAATTGTCTTTGATTTTGGCTGGGCTAAGTCGGATGTAACTGCGGAATTTCGGACCCCAAATATCATTTTCCAGTCGACTTATAATATCTCATTTGTGGTTTCAGATCAACTAGATCTACACCCCTTAACAGGAATAGAGATTGATTTAACTATTGGTACAATGACCTTCTACGGAGTTACAGATAACTCTGGTTTGGTTGTATTCCAATTAGATCTTGTACCAGGGATATACAATATTAATTTAGATATTGCTTCGTCGATATTAATTAATGAATTTGATAACACATATGAGTTGCAAATATTGAGGGGTAATGCTCCAATAATTCTTCATTCCCCTGCAAACTATTCACAAATTGCTTCTTCTGTTAGTATGGAAGTATTCGATTCTATAATCTATGATGGTTTTGATGAGCATTACAATCTATCTGTCTTCAGGGATAATATACTAGTAACTGATGTTGTTTGGTACCTCTCCGATGGATCAATAACAATATATCCTAACAATCTCGATAGTATTGCACATCTATATCCAGGATCATATCGTGTGGAACTGACGAGATATCATCCATACTATACTAATTCCACTACTTCACAAGATTTTATAATCTCTCCAATGTCTGTTGAATTCAAATACAGAATTGAAAACATCAATGGTACTGAATACCTTACGATTTCTTATCCTGAAAATACAGAGGTAGATATTGAATTCACAACAAGACTCAGAAACACGGATCTAGCTGATGAGGTGTATTATACTAATACTGATCTGATCATCATACCTTGGGATAGGGGAACTATTACCATCCTTATTGCGGGAACAGGTTATGTTGGAGGGCAAGCAACAGGCACTCATGATATATCGTCAACCATCAGTAATTCTACCTCTTCAGCTATTAATTCTACAGGGAATTATGATGATACCAATTTCGGATCATTCATGAGTATCAAAACTGCTCAGGCAATAGGTGGAGTTGTGCTTTTCTCGAGTGTTGCAATTCCCTTTGCTCAAAAATACTTCAAGAGGAGGAAATGAATCTGTGTTTAAATATCTAATACACAATATCCATCGAATGAACAACAATAATAACCTCCTGGTTTTTGATCTGGGGAATACCCTGTATCCCTCTTCATTACAGTTCCAGGCCATGAGAAAAGTTATGAGGCTTCACGGATTGGGTGATATAAATTATCGTGAATTATATGATTATTTCAAGAATATTCTTCCTTTTGTGGGTGGTGCTTTGGATTTGTCATTTGTATCGGCAGTCTTACGAAAAATCAATCCAATCCCTGAGGTTGATGCCATCACAATACTTACTGATTATCGACAATCGCTTTATGATCTAATTAAACAGTATATACTAACAGACCCCAATGGAACTTGGAAATATCTCAGAGATATGTCTGATGATCACCATCTGGGTATACTTAGTGATAATAATATTGAGACCAAAGAATTATGGCTTGAGGTATTGAAAGAGACTGATAACGATATCTTTGATTTCTTCATTGTTTCTGAGGAAGTGGGGGTATCCAAACCCAACTTAAGAATGTTTTTTGAAATTAAAAAGCAGCTTGATCCAGCAATTAGATTTGACGAAATTTATTACTTTGGTGATAATCTCATTAGAGATGGAGTTTCTGCGTTCTATGGTATGATCTTTGTCCATGTTAACGGTTTTGTGACACCTACTATTCAGAAACGACAGCCATATAGACCTGATAAAACACTCATTTCAATCGATTTCGTTAATCACGATTCCCTCTTATCACTACAGTATTCCAATGATTCAATCACTAACTCTGAAATTATACCAGTAAAATCTTCTTACGTCTGAATCAATCTAGCTTGTCTCAAATTCAATTAAATATCTAATACTAAAGCACATTAGTTGATTAAATCGATCGATCCAGACTATTTCATTTCTTGTTGATGCTACTTCATAGTTTAAATCCTTAGGTGAATTGATATCAGGAGGAGTGATATCGGCAGTTAAACCCCCATCTACAATCGTCCAACCGAATGTATCAATAATATACTGTCTTGTCGCAGTGTCAGTATAAAATGAATTGCCGCCATCAAAGCTTACCCCAGTTTGTAAAAATAATGCTGCCCAACCCACTAACAAGTTATCGTAATTTGCAGTAGATAAACTCGCATCTGTGACCATTTTAGCGATGGTGGTAAGACTAGAAACATCCCAATTACCAATGGGCTGATTGAATGAGGTCGATATATTAACATTCGATCGATCAGAGGGAAAACTAATAGGAGAAACTGGAAATTAGAAAAATCATCTCCAATGAATTGAAAAAGGTTCATAAAGCTCTATTAATTATCTGATATATGAAAACCTACTTGCTATTATGGCACTCCAGTGAAGGTGAAAATCCATTAAAAGTTATGCAAAAACTAACTTCTATAGGTTTTAAACCTATTATAGGACACTATGACCTTGAATATGATCATGGTAGGGAGATTGATGTAGCAGATATAATGGATTTGGCAATTATTGTACATGAGACTCTCAGAGGATCTGGGGTTTTGTATAAGCTTGAGACACCTGAATCTGGGTACTAAATTGCGATGAATCTCGATCGATCGATATAAATATCTAATATTTTAACACATTAATTGATTAAAGAAAATCAGATTTCATAAATCCGAATTGCGTATTAGGATGATACTACGCACTTGGAATTTTATGCAAATTTATAGATCGAAAAAATATAATACTAGAGGTTCTTGTTAAATCCTCAAATAAATATCTAGCTCCGTTAAACTTTTTGAGGTTGCTCCATACTGTTTACTACGCATTCAATCATTTCTTTAGAAGGACATCCCTTACTTTCTTTACAATCATACAATCGGCATGCATTTTTTTCATATAGTGATCCAATTAGCAGTTGTTGATTTTTCGCTAATTTATAATAGCAATCTTCGACATCGACGCCATTGAGTTTAACTGTTGGAGAGCCTTTAAATCTAAACAATCCAGCATCTTTATTGTCCAATACAGGGATAAGCTTAATATCGGCGAATTTTTCATTTTCGCCAACGAAATCACAGATAATCTCGCATGCTTTTGTATAATTTGGACATCCATGATGATAAAAGATTTCAAATTCCAAGACCATTTGGTATTCTATTCCCCTCGTATTATTTAATATGTGGCTTTTAGTCAGTTGATTGATCGATCTGCTTTGACATTTACATTTGACCCAGTTTCAGAGGATTAGACTTACCCATTCCTTCGATCGATTGTTATCATTAATAATTAGTGAGACATCAACTCCACTCAAATTTTATGAGCGATTGCTCATAATGTTGCCAAGCTGAAAGCTTGGCTGCATATCCTGCTTCTTGACCAAAATAACGTTCCTGGGGAGTCATTTTGGTTGAGGAATGAATTCGAACCTTATTGTAAAACCCTCTCCAGTTATCTACCGCTTCCTGAAGCTCATCAATCGTTTTGGTGAAGACCAAATCTCGAGCCTCATATTGTAGACTCTGTTGCACTCTTTCCACTTTTCCTGTAGTCTGGGGATGTCGAAATCTTGATTTGATACCTCGAATCTTGTATTTTTTCAAAAATGCTTCAAACTCTTTTGTGTGATTCCTCGATGGGTTATGCACAAATTGTGATCCATTATCATGAAGTATGGCTTCTGGGACGCCATATTTTACGACTAATTTTTCCAATGTATCCACCCATGATGCTGTAGTTTGGTTATCTGATATCACTGCGGCCAGATTGTATCTGGAATGGTCATCAATCACATTATAGGCAAATAGCTTCCCTGGTTTGTAAAATGGACCCACATTATCAATCTGCCATAATTCGTTAGGTTTGCCTCGTTCAAATCTCTTGTAATACACCTTCTTCTTACGGTTTCTTCTTAATTTACCCTTTCCTACCTTTCTCAACTGATATTGGGTTGTCGATTCTGAAATGTATCTTTGACCTTCCAATGAGATCGCAGATGCGATGGTTCGAGATGATAATTGACGGTCTCGCAACTCAAAGATGCGTGATAAAATCGGTGATGGAAGCCTACTGGATCTCGGACCTGGTTTCTTGGGAATAATACCATCCAGTCCAAATTCGCTGTAATTCTTGGATTTTCTATAATAAGTCGATCTGGCAACTCCAAAACTTTCCAAGATCTGGTCAATCGATTTATCATGGTGTTTTGATCGAGGATCCGACCGATCCTCTATGGTCTGAACGAGAGAGATAAATGCTCTCACTTTCATTTTCTTATCTAGGACTTGCTTTAGTTTGGACATAAGCAATTCAACTTCTGCAGGTCCTACTTCTTCGTTATGTAATATCTGCGTGACATGTCTAGCAATTGACATGTGTCCCATTAATTATTGCTGTTCATAATCGATCGATC
>MDVR01000048.1 GCA_001940725.1 Candidatus Heimdallarchaeota archaeon LC_2
GCAAAATGCTTTCAGAGGAATTGAAAAAAATAACCCTGCACTTTTCGCTATCTTTGGTGATGCCCAATGGACTAATAAAACTAGAATGCCAGATAGAGTATTACTGAATTTAATTGAACATTTTTCATCAATTAATTTTGGATTGGAGAATATTCCACAAGATAAACTAGGTGAGGCTTATGAATATCTGATTAAGCAATTTGCGGATGACAGTGGACATACTGCTGCTGAGTTCTACACCAATCGTACCTTGGTTAGTCTGATGACTGAAATACTAGACCCACAACCTGAAGAATCTGTATATGATCCTACATGTGGATCGGGTGGGATGTTATTGGTAGCAGCCTTACATCTTGCTGAACAGGAAAAGGAGTATCGAAATCTTAAACTCTATGGACAGGAAATCAATCTGATCACATCAGCAATTGCAAAAATGAATCTCTATCTGCATGGAATTGAGGATTTTTTAATCGTTAGAGGAGATACTCTTGCTAATCCTGCATTTGTTGAGGGAGATGAGTTGAAAAAATTCAATGTTATACTGGCTAATCCACCCTATTCGATCAAAAAGTGGGATCAAAAAGCATGGAGTAAAGATAAATGGGGGCGAAATATCTGGGGAACTCCACCTAAGGGTAGGGCAGATTATGCCTTCTACCAACATATTGTGAAAAGTCTTGATGAGGAGAATGGAAGGTGTGCAATTTTATATCCTCATGGTGTTTTATTTAGAGATGAGGAGTATGAAATGAGAAAAAAACTTATCCAATCAGATATTATTGATTGTGTAATTGGTCTAGGGCCAAATCTGTTTTATAACTCACCCATGGAGGCCTGTGTTATTTTCTGTACCACTAATAAACCTAACCATAAAAAAGGGAAAATACTATTTATCAACGCGCTTGATGAGATAAAACAGGAAGCTAAGCAGAGTTTTCTTGAGAAAGAGCATATAAAAAAAATTGCAGAAGCATATAGAAATTTTGAGGATAAAGAAAATTTTTGTAGAATAGTAAATGTCAATGAAATTAAAGAAAAAGATTGGAATCTTGCAATTATTAGATATGTGAAACTTGGTAATAATAATGCGGATAAAGACGAAAGATCATTGAGTGGGATTATAAAAGAATGGGACTATTATGCTAGGCAATCAAATGAAGAAATGGATAATTTTCTTATGAATTTGAAGGAGGTTGGAATTATTGAATAAAGACAATTGGAAAAAGGTTAAACTAGGAGATATTATAAAAAATATTAGTGTGTCTATAAAAAACCCAATTGAAAAAGGAGTAAAAAAAGTTATAGGACTTGAACACTTAGACACAGGTTCTTTGCAAATTACAAGAAATAATGGGATTTCTGAAGTGGGATCATTTACTCGTGGATTTAAAAAAGGTCAAATGTTATTCAGTAAACGGAGAATTTACTTAAAAAAGGCAGCGTTAGCTGAATTTGATGGTATATGTTCAGGAGATATTCTAGTTTTTGAAAACAAAGAGGCGTTTCTATCATCAAATTTACTCCCATTTATTATACATAATGAAAGATTATTCGAGTATGCAGAAGAAACTTCAGCTGGGTCATTATCTCCAAGAACTAAATGGAAAGATCTTGCAAAGTATGAATTAATGCTTCCACCTATTGGAGAACAAGAAAGAATTGCAAAAATACTGTGGGCAGTTGAGGATGTAATTAGAAAAAAAGAGAGATTGTTGAAAAGTATTACAAAATTTAAGATGTCAGTAATGCAAAGTATCCTTTTTACAGGAATTGGTCATTTAGAATTTAAGAAAATTAATTACCAAGGTAAAATGATTGAAATCCCATCTAATTGGGAAAAAAGTACTATTGATGAAGCATGTAACATTTTAGATTCGAAAAGAATCCCAATAAATTCAAAAGAAAGAGCAAAAATTAAAGGGAAAATCCCATATTATGGTGCTAATGGTGTGGTTGATTTTATAAATAAACATATTTTTGATGAGGATTTGATTTTGTTAGCCGAAGACGGTGGTAATTTTGATCAGTTTGCTAGTAGACCAATAGCTTATAAGATTTCAGGGAAAAGTTGGGTAAATAATCACGCTCATGTTTTAAAATCAAAATATAACTGGAATCAGGATTGGATTTTTTATAATATTGTACATAAAAACATTAAACCTTATATTAATCCAGGAACAAGAGCTAAATTAAACCAATCAGATTTACGAAAAATCCCAATACTAAAACCACCTTTAACAGAACAAATTGAAATTGCATCAATATTAGCATCAATGGATAAGCAAATTAAATCAATTGAAAGTCTAATTGAGATAAAGATAATAATGAAGAAACATTTGTTAAATCACTTGTTATCAAATTAACAAAAATTTATTTTTATTAATAGATTGTTTATTCAATTTGAGTCCTTTAAAAATAAATGGCAATGAGAATAAGTTGGAGATATTTGAATTGGCCTTATCAAAAAATAGTTTCTGATATTTGTGTCAATGTATTTTCAAAAATAGATGCAAAAGCAACGTTTTTGTCAGAAATAAGTGACAATGAATATTGAAATAACAGTTATAGATGACAATCTAATTTTACACATATTAACTGTAATTTGGAATAATAAGTTGGCTACATATAACTAAATTCCTCGTTATTTGTGCAAATTTGGTTGAAATAGGTTATAAAAGAGATATAGCCATTTAAACTATGGATTTGAGTGTATTTGAAGATAATAATTATGATTTCTTAAATCATGAATTAAGTGATTTTGATGTAATAATACTAGGAAGTAAGAGTAGTAATACAAGAGAGTTTGAAGTTGAAAATGTAGAAATTTTTGATATGATGCGTAAAGGTGGTATGAAAGTGACACTATTAGTCGAAGATGGTGAGGATGTTAGATACATCGATAATAGATCAATTGTTTTTACTTTGGTGACGATTATTAGTACTATGGCAGCAACCATAACTATTTACGAATTTATAAAGGACTACTATGAAGAAAGAGAAGAGAATAAGGGAAATCAAGATGCAGAACCTTCAAAATTTAAATTCAAAGGATTAATTCGTGAAACTGGGGACTATATTAACTTTGAGGGTACTATTACTGAATTTTATGATGTAATTGAAAGTTTAGAACAAAGGTAAGGTGGTCTAGTTGGAGGATAAGATACTTCTTGAGAGAGCAAAGACTAAATTTAGACAAAATGAATATGATAAAAGTGAAGAATTGTATTTAGAATTGATTGACCATCAATTTGATGGATGGTCAATATCAAATGATGAATTTGCCAAGCTAAAATATCTAAGTGCGTTATTGGAATATTGTGCAAACTTCAAGGAAATATATCTACAAGACCTAAATGGTGAGAAAAAAGCAAAAGGAAGAAAATTATTTATTAAGACAATTTTACTCACAAATTATCTTAAGAGTAATATAAAATTTGAAGGTCTTGAAAGTGATTATTTCGATATAAACCATCTGACAAATCACTATGTCAACTTATATGGTTGTCGTTTTCCAACAGCAAATGGTATCGGTGTGAATGTATGTAAAATTAGAGTTGATTATCTTAAAAGACATCCACCACAGTTATATCCATCACTCGGAATGAAATATGATTTAGAGTGTTCCGTTTGTGGAAAACCACCACATGATCCAAATTGCGTTCATATTCCTGGCGATTTGGATGAAAATGGACAATTAATTACAAGAAATGCAGAAAATATTGAGTTTGATCATTTAGCATTGACTGAAAACCCCGAGAGCAAGGGAACAATGATATTAAGAAACAACGCACACATAATCCATTTAAAGGACTTAAAAATGATAAACGGGTACACAATTGATGATGTAAATAGTTATAAAATTGATGCAATCTGCCATATATGCACTGATGATGAGGAATCTAAACCTTCAAATTTGAATCTGAATGAATTTTTGATGAATCAAGCAGTTAACATTGATTGGGTAGTTGAAATACTAAAAGATAATCACAAAAAAGTCCCAATTTGGGATTTAGAGAAATTTGATAAATATCAACAAAATAGAATAGAAGAAGAACCTTCGTTTTAACCATAATGGAGAAACTAGAATGAGATTTCCACTTTTAATCATCGATCAACAATCGAAAATATTAATTCAAGAGTTATAAAAATAACTAATGATTAAATTTTTATTCAATTCGAAGGGTAAAGCAATTGCTTTTGTTCAAGGACAATTTGTATACAAATGACTGGTTTTTGCATAGATGGTTGCCTTGGAATGAAACCGAAGTTTATAGCAGAAATGGTCAATATATAGGAACAATTGTCGGTAGCAACAGATTGTTTAAATTTAGTACTCATTCTTTTAGTGGTAATCCTGGAAACCCAGGCAATCATGGATCATATTCTCTTCCATCTTATGCCTCCGATATACTAATAGAATAAATTTAATAGCATACTCTCAATTATTCGGTATCCACTCTCATTTTTGTGTACATGCTCTCACTTGTTCTGTACATTGACACAAATATATACACTGCAAATAAATATTTGTAGTTAACTACAACCAGATGTACTACCACATTCAGGACACGCATAACAGCTGCCAGATCTAATTGCTATCGCACCACATTGGAAACAAATCTGATTATCATCAACAAATTCAGTTGGGGTTGAACCAGTTACGGCTGGACTCACACTTTTGTAAACTTGAGTTGGATTACTATCTTCCTCGGTTAATTCAGTATAATCGATAATACCAGGTCTCTCTTCTTTGGGTAGAAACTCCAATGCTAGCCATCTGAAAATATAATCAATAATTGATGATGCAATTGGAATTTTGGGATTCTTAGTCATACCACTTGGTTCAAATTTTGAATGAATGAATTTCCTGATTAATGCAGATAAAGGAACACCATATTGTAAACTCATGGAGGTTAAAACTGCAACTGTGTCCATGACACCACCAAGTGTTGACCCTTGTTTTGACATTTTAACGAATACTTCACCAGGGGTTTCATCGTCGTATAATCCAACTATTATGTATCCTTCATGACCGTTTACTTCAAATTTGTGAATTTTTGAATCTCTTGTCTCAGGCAATCTACGTCTTATAGGACCCGGATGCTGTATAACCTCGTCATACTTTTTACCAATATCAGCTTTTGTGCCAGATTCGTCTTCAGTGTTTAGTGGTTGCAACCTTTTAGAGTTGTCACGATAAATTGCTACTGCTTTTACACCCATTTGCCATGCTTTGATATAAACTTCGTTGATATCGTCAATAGTAGAATCTTCGGGCATATTCACAGTTTTTGAGATTGCACCACTGATAAATGGTTGTGCCGCGGCCATCATTGTGACATGAGCCATGTGAGGGATGGTTCGAGTAGAATTTTGGGATTTTATCGAACAATCAAAAACTGAAAGATGTGGTTCTTTAAGACCTGGTGCACCTTCAGCTACACCTTTCTCATTGATATAATTAATAATCGTGTCTATTTCTTTTGGTAAATAACCGAGTTGCTTTAATGCTAGTGGGACGGTTGTATTAATGATTTTCATATAACCTCCACCTACTAATTTTTTATATTTAATCAAGGCAATATCGGGTTCAATACCTGTAGTATCCGCATCCATCATAAATGAAATTGTACCTGTAGGAGCAATGACGCTAACTTGAGCGTTTCTATAACCATATTCGATACCATGTTCCACAACATCGGTCCAAACTGACTGGGCTTTTTCAAAGAGGTTTTCATCTACAGCCTTTGAATTTAATTTATTTGCTGCATTACGATGCATATTCATAACAGTGAGCATTGCTTCACTATTTCGTGAATACCCAGAAAAAGCTCCCAAGTTTGCTGCAATTTTAGAACTCTGTAAATAAGATTGTCCCGTCATAAGAGAAGTGATAGCTGCAGTCATATTTCTAGCTTCATCAGAATCATATGCCAATCCTAATGACATTAGAAGTGCACCTAAATTTGTATATCCAATACCTAAAGTTCTGTAGATATGACTATTTTCCTCGATTATAGTAGTAGGATAAGAAGATCTCCCTACAATAATTTCTTGAGCGGAAATAATAATGTTCACGGTGTGAATGAATGCATCAACATTAAAGGAACCATCTTCATTTCGATACTTCATTAAATTGATCGAAGCTAGATTACATGCAGTATCATCTAGGAAAACATATTCAGAGCAATTATGAACTGTAATTCCATTGGCTATGAAGCTGTTAGTTACGGATTCAGTTAAGTCATAAACATCCTCATCTCCTATAAAATCAAGAGAATAAACCCGATCTACTGGTTTGTCTAGATATGTACTGACATTTTGATTCATTTGTTTAAGAGCTAGATTTTTTGAACTACCCTCCAAAAATCCCACATATTTCTCAAAATTGATACGACTGCTCCTACTTATCCTTAAGGAGTGCATTTGCCTCACTGAGTATTCCTTCAAACCCCCTTTCCCATCAGGTAACAAAGATTTGTTTGAAAGTCTTCTATTTAAATATAGTTTTGATTTAACTCCGAAGTTAAGTAGAGTAAGTTGGACTCCCTGTAACAGTTCCAAACTTGTTGAATCTAAACTTATGTACTGAGATTTATCTCCATAATTTGAAACAGTTCCATCAGCAGTGAAAAGTCCTTGTAAAATCCCTTTCTTTTCACTTAATGGCAAATTTAAGATCTCGTCACTTAGGTACTTTTCATGACTTTTTCGTGATAAATCGACATATTGTAGAATGGCATCAATAACAGATGATGCTCCGGTTGTGTAATACGCAACATTATTTTGATATTTAACAGTTGAAGGATTATCTTTATGGGTTTTCCTTTCAAAATTAAAAGCAACATAATCCTCAATTTTTTGTAAAATTGATTCCTCTTCAATTGCCATCGTAATTTTAATCTCAAGTCTATCAGTACCACCAACTTTAGATGTATGCCCATCACCTAAATACAAACCAATCATTTGGTAAAATTCTTTGTCCTCTATCTCTTCAAACTGTGGAGTCGGATTAACTGCCAGTCTTACAAAATCATCTTTTTCTAAGAAACGAGCTTCAACAAATCCTCGATTTTCTGTCCAAATTCGGTGATCTGCTGTCAATTTTATTTTATAGCCGCTTTTGGTTGTTAGCAAATAAACCGGTTTATTACCAGTTGAGAACGAACCAGCCATTGAATGAGAGACGATTCTTCCATCCAAATTCGTTGAAATTTCAGTTGGTTGATCAATTAATTGATCGATTCTTTTTAATCTACCATCTGGTAATAAAATCTTTGTATCTCCAGTAACACACGGGTTAGATGCATTGATTGGCCCTGAAACCTTACAAGTGTGCCATTTATTAATAGTTGTGGAGTATTGTAATCCAGGATCACCACATAAATGAGTAGCTTCGGATACCTTGTTTAGGATTTCACGAGCTTTAATAGACCTAACAATATCATTATTTGTTACCTTCTTTAAGTCCCATTTTCCATCAGTAAGAACATTATCCATGAATTCATCAGTGACTCTTATTGAATGATTTGCATTCTGGAAAAACACTGAACTGTAAGCTTCTCCAGTAAATGAACCATCATACCCAGCATCGATTAGAGCCCATGCCTTCTTCTCTTCGTTAGCTTTGGAATCTATAAAATCAATCACATCAGGGTGCCATACATCAAGAAGTACCATTTTTGCTGCTCTTCGGGTGTTTGACGCATAAATTCCATTCGCAGATAGTAGATGTTCTCCTGCAACTTCTATATCATAGGTTTCTGCAATCTCAGATGGCGATACAGTCTTGAGTGTTACAGGTACACATTGCGATAATCTAGAGGATATCAAGCCAACCACTTCTTCTGGGAATTTTTCTGATATAGCAACAACACCACCATAACCAACTGTAGGATTTGAGTGACCGAGTTTTCTCTCAATAAATTGCCTAGTACCTTTCACACCCCACTGATGAATATCTCCATATTCTATATCTCTATATCCCCATCCTTTGTTTGTTTTGTTGCTTGGAATGAATTGATCTTGGACTTTAACTGAGTATTGTCCTATGTGATTGGCAAAAAGTTGGGTAAATGTTGATCCAACAACATACAATCTGTATAGTGTCTTCCAGTTTCCAGTTTCTGCACGGGTGACTTTTAGTTTACTCGGAATACCTAATGTAAGCAGCAATTTCTGGATATTTTTTAAGTAAACCGGATCGATACTGGAGAATGAAAAACCTCCTCTTCTTTGGTAATTTCCATCAGCATCGAAATATCCAGCTATGAAGGAAGAACGAATATTTGGTTTCGCAGTAAAGAGTTGTTTTGGAAACTGCAAATTGTCGCCTTTACCTTTGGCTAAACTATTTATTTGAAGCAATTGAAGTAATCTTTTTCTAGTATAATTATAGATAACATAGTTTCCTCGACCTTCTTGTTTGAATGGTTCATCTTTGAATAAGTCACGGCAATAAGACAGAAATTGGTCAATGGATCTCATACCAGTTTCATCTATCGAGAAAGAAATTCTTATTCTCCACAATTCTTCAGTTATATTCCCATCTCCGTACATTAAACCAAGTATGTAAGCAAATTTATCGTTTAAGATCTTGGGTAATTTCATTTCATTTGTTGTTGTCTCATGTTTTTGATAAGTTCTTTCTGGATGAGTTAACAGTATTTCTTTACCTCCTAAAGAAGGCTGAAGGAGTAAATAAAGTTGTTCACCTTCTTTGAATTCTTCAATCGGCTTAGTAAGGAAATTACCTAGCTCTGCATGCCAATATGCAAATTTGTGACCTGCAGTAACCTCCACGTTATATCCCTCTATAGTCTGAACAAGAAAACATTGTTTCTTACCGTTGATCATAAAATCATTGATTGGTCGAGTTCCTTCATGCGTTAATACTAAATCACCAATTGCTAGATCCTGAATAGGAATTAATCCGTCAGGTGTACTTACTAATGTTCCTTTCTTGTAACATTTTCCGCCCGATTTTATTGAACCAGCAAATGAATCATAACCTTTCATGAAAGAAATGGGTCCACTTGAAGTTCCTCCAGTGGATAATGATTCACCTTTGGCCCTTAATTTTGATAGATTCACTCCACTCCCAGATCCATATTTGAAAATCAACCCCTCAGTTTTTGCAAGATCCAATATTGAGTCCATTGTATCCTCAACTGAGTTGATGAAACAGTTATGCACTAGAATGGAATTTGTCAAATAATTACCTGAATTGGTTTGAATATCATACACATCTGACTTTCCTGTTGGAACGATTTCCACAATTTTCTGATATCTAATTTTAGGACATTTTTTACCTTGAGTTCGTAAACTTCCAGTTAATTTATCTTGTTTTCTAGTAGAAATGAAATTAATTTCTGAAGCAAATGCTTTACGTTCAGAATGGATTGAAATGTCGACCTCCCACATATCGTATCTATCGGATCTGTTTTCCCGTTTCTGCCTTAATCTACTATAGATACCAAAACGAGATAAAAGAACCACTACATCTTCCATCCAATTTTTAGATATTGTAGCTAATGCAAGGTGTGAGGATGTACCATTATTTGAAATATATCCATCACTTTCAAATACACTTCTAAGATATGCTCGAACAACATCATTTGGTGCAGTGTAAATTATTTTAGGGATTCTAATGTGCTTCCCACGATTTAACAATTCATATTTTTGCACGAATTCACGTAGAACTTCACCATACAACCTTATTCGGTTTGCAATAATTAATCCTTCATGGGTTTTAGATTCAACTCCTATCTCATTAAAATGGACATCTGGAAATACATTTTCTAAATGCGTCTTAACCCATTGCTCTTCATCTTCATTTATAACAATAAACTCTAAGGTCAACGATTTATTAGTTCCGGTTTCATATTGACCGACAAATCCATCAGCTTGTAACCAGCCAGCTAATGCCGCTTCACTTACAAATTTGCGATCTTCACAAGGAGGGGTAAAGGTTTTCGCTTTCTTGGTATATACTCTCATATATTCGCCAATTTCAAGCTGATCAACTCTTTTCCACTCTAATCGTTTTGTCCTACGCTCTGAATGAACACAAACAAGATGATCACCAGTTACTTCAACAAAGTGCCCATCATTAAGAACTAACTTAAAAACATCTTTTTTTCCATTATGCATTACATTTAGAACTTGAGTTATTCCTTTGGAGTCATATACAGGTAATCCTATTAAGTTTTCTTCCACGATTTCACCGATAGGGATCAATCCTTGTGTGGTATTAATTAACGAATTATATGGTTGACAAGCAGAGCTCTGAGGCTTCTCTAAAGTTCCCATATTAAACCATACAGGACTATTGAAAGATGCGTGTTGGTTCAAAAGAATATGAGTTAATTCTTCGACAAAGATATTCTTATTAAGTTCAGATTTGAAATACTTACCTTCCAATCCCCATTTACCTACTGTATTAACAACACGATCAATTAGCTGTTTTAATGAAGTTTCTCTCTCAGGTTTTCCTAATCTACCATGAAAATATTTTGAAGTCACAATCTGAGATGCATTAATAGTCCAATTTGAGGGGAATTCTACTCTTTTTTGGGAAAAAATAACATCTCCCGTTGCTGAAGTAACTAGAACATCACGAGTTTCCCATTTGATCTTTTCGTATGGATGAACTCCTTCTTCTGTATAAAATCGTTTAAATTGTAATCCCGTTGATGGATCATAATCTTGTAATAAAGACAATAATTAACCTCCTCTTTTAAAAATTAAAGTAATACCCGTATAGCCAGCCAGCCATTTGAATTCGGGAATCCAATTTATAATAAAGTAAATTCTCAATATTTTTTTCTATTAAATGAGTATCGTTTAATTGAAATAATCGAGTGAAAATTAATTGGCTAGACATTACTTACAAAATAATTGCAATGAATCTTATATAAAGAAGGAGAGAGGTTTTTAAATTTGACCACCTATAACAATTTCAAGAACCCGCCTAACGCCACAGGAAGTGAAGGAAGAGGAGGACCTAGATGTTACTAGAGCTAGACTAGCTAGACTGGTTAGTAGTGATACTCTAAAATTAGATTAAATTTCAATTTAAGCAGCAAGATGTATAATAAGAAAAGTCACAAGTAAAAAAGAGAGAATCCATTGTCTATGAATAAATCGAATTGGTGTAAAAAGATCTATTTTTCTTAAAAATGGTCTTAATTGTCTCCACATCAACATTCCAAGAGTTGAGATTAGTATCATTGTAATGGCTGCAGCCCAACCGAATATCTCTCGTGACTCAAATTCCCTTTCAACGGTCAAACCATGTATTATGGCAGATATTGTAGCTAGAATCATAAAAGCTTGATGTAATAACATTAATTGAGGACGAAATCGCGCAAATAATCTTTTCATTGATTTTGCAGCATCTTCATTAGAATTAGACAATTTTGGATACCATAATACAATTCTTCTGAGAAATATATACACACTGCCAACTCCCAACAGACCTATTGCTGCAACCCCAAATTTTTCTCCGAATTCATTTCCCTCATCCTCTTCACCTTCATGTTCAGCACTTGCTATATCAATAATTCCTAATAGTAATACGAATATTAAGCCGATAATGAGATAGTTATTTTTCAACGTGATCCAAAAGTTGTATTGCATTTTTTTAATTTAAGCTTATATCATTATTCTATTATGTAGAAACAATACTAATTAGTTCAAATCTAAGGAACTAATCTCAAACAAGTAAAATTAAATGTTTCAGCTGAATAAAACTTAACTATTTCAATTAAATATAACAATTGGTAACCATGACATCTTATGAAACATCCATTGATAGAAGATTGGAATCAAAAGCGGAGATAGAACTTCCTCGTTTAATTGATGTAAAATTAAATGCAATAGATAATATCGCTACTGATTGTCAGAAATTACTATTAAAGGACACTTGCAGTCTTATTGTTGATAATATAACATATGAAATTGCTGGTAAAAGAGTAAAGGACAATCTCAAGGCAGCAGAAATAGATGTTCATGTATTAGAAATTGATGGAGCTACCATGGAATCTGTTGACAAAGCTTGTGAATTATATAAAGAAGTAAATGCTAAATTTTCTGTTGCTGTCGGTGGAGGTACTGTTATTGATGTTGCTAAATATTCAAGTTTCAAAGAAAACATACCATTTGTATCAATTCCGACAGTTGCTTCTCATGATGGTATTTCAAGTGCAAGAGCATCGATAAAAACAGTTGATAGAAGTTTCACCTATGAAGCTCGACCACCAATGCTTGTAATTGGTGACATTGAAACAATGTCAAAGGCACCGAAAAGATTTGCAATTTCAGGTGCCTGTGATCTACTTTCCAATAAAACTGCAGTATTAGATTGGCAACTTGCTCATAGAATAACAGGTGAGCATGTATCGGAATACGCATCCGCACTTGCTAATTTAACTGCGGATTCTATGATTGAATCAAGAACAGAAATCGCACAAGATGCAATTCTACGAACTTATACTGTTTTCAAAGGATTAATTTCTAGTTCAATGGCAATGTGTATTGCTGGTTCTTCTAGGCCAGCTAGTGGAGCTGAACATCTTATATCTCATAGGCTAGATAAAATTCTGAAAAAACCCGCTATGCATGGAGAACAATGTGGTTTGATGGCTGTTTTCACTATGTATTTACATGGTGGTGATTGGAAAGAACTAAAGGAGACATTGGAAAAACTAGGAGCTCCTTCAACAGCCAAAAAATTAGGTGTTGATGATGAAATTCTGATCGAGGCAATCACCACAGCCCAAGAAAAACGTCCTGAAAGGTATACAATATTATCTTCTGGTGTGACAAAAACCGCTACAAAATTAGGGCTTGAAATAACAGGAATCATTTAATTTTCAAATAAAATTTAACATAAAAATACTGTGTAGATATAAAATATTAATTATATAGTAACAATTTCGAGTTTCAATGGAATTTCAAAATGTAACCGTAATAGGTGCAGGTTTAATGGGATCCGGAATAGCGTATGTAACTGCAGTTTCAGGTAGAAATGTTACAATTGTAGATCAAGAACAACAATTTGTAGATGCTGGAATGTCTAAAATAAAGGATCAGATAAAGGATGGTATCAACAGAGGGAAAATGAGTCCTCACGAAGGTCAACAACTTTCTCAACGATTTAAATCAACAGTTAATCTGGAAGAAGCTGTTGCAGATTCAGATTTAGTAATAGAGGCTGTTTTTGAAAATATGGAAGTTAAGAAGAAAATATTTTCTGATCTTTCAAAATTTACTAAGTCAGAATGTATTTTAGCTTCTAATACATCTACCTTATCAATTACTGAAATCGCATCAGTTACTGAAAAACCAGATAAAGTTGTAGGACTGCACTTTTTTAGCCCTGTAGCCGCAATGAAATTAGTCGAAATAATCAAAGGTGATAAGACTGCTGATTCCACAATGAATCAAATAGAGGCATTCAGTGATACAATAGGAAAAACGTCAGTCCGATGTAGTGATAGTCCTGGATTTATTGTAAATAGAATTGTGATTCCACTTTTGAATGAAGCAGTTAAACTTCTTGATTCTGGCGGTGTGACAGCTGAGGATATTGATAAGGCTTGCGTATTAGGTTTAAACTTCCCCGTCGGACCATTAACATTAGCGGATTACACAGGTATTGATATAGCTCTAGCAGGTTTACAAACTTTAGAACGCGAATTTGGGAGTTGTTATAAACCCTCAGACACTTTGGTGAAGATGGTTGAAGATGGAAAACTTGGAATGAAAACGAAAGAAGGATTCTACAAATATTAAGAAAATTGTATAACAATATGCAGAGAGAATTAAAAATTACAACAAAATTGCAATTTGCTCGAAAAAGGTATAAAATATTGAACAAAATAAAACTATTAAATGAATGACAAAGATCTCTCTTCAACAGATGTTTGGGATGCTTTGCAAAAAGTTGCTCTTGAAGACGGAGTTATTACACAAGAAGAACGAATATTAATTTCCAATATTGTTCTTGATGTAGAAGCTTATTCTAATATGGTGGACAGGGCATTAGAAGACGGAATAATTTCAAAAAATGAAAGAGTTGAATTATTTGAAGGCAGAATAGAAATTTTGGAAAAAGCTTATCATATTGCACGAGAAGATCGTTCAATAAGTAACGATGAAACTGAATTATTGAAATCTATTGTTAAAATGATTTTATCAATTGAGAAAAAAAATTAGTGTGGTATTGTTCTAGGTAAACTTGGATCATCAGCTACTATGTTAACTCTACCAGAGCGCCCTAATGATACCTGTTTTTGAAAATTAAACATGTTACATAAACCATCTTTTATTTCTATTACTTGACCTATTTTGAGTGCTTCTGCTTTTTGCATTCCGAATACGTTAAAGATAGTGGTCCCAGTGTCGTCAGCAATAAGAATATCAGTGACATATGATAAACCTTGATTTGTACGAATTCTTCGAGGTCCTTGTTTTGATAATATTCTGGCTCGAAGAAAATCAATTGAATTTTGTTCAGCTAGTTCCTTAATTTTCATTGTTTAATACTCCGAGTTAGAGTGAACTCTTAACTTGTGGTTTTATCTAGAATACCCTTCAGAGTTTCAATTTTAAAGATAACGGTAAGTTTCATTATCTTTTAGACATTTGAATTGATTGATTATGGATGTTTTTTAGTAGATTGAGGTAGTATCTATTTGATTTGTTGTATATTTTCGACAAGTTAAAATAATTTTACTTGCTAATTTCGAATCAATTCCTATCAGTTCGGATAATGTTTCTGAACTCTCCTTAGCAATATTTGAAATTGACCGATAATTTTTAATCAACTTTTGTCTTCTTTTTGGACCGATACCTTGAATGCTGTCCAATAATGATTTCAATCCAGTTTTTTGTCGTAGTGAGCGATGATAGGTAACTGCAAATCTATGGGCTTCGTCTCTTCCAGCCATCAACAATAACAAACCAGGGCGATTTTTTTTCTCGGATAAAGGTTTTTCTTGATTAATTAAATAAATTTCTTCTTCTTTTTTTGCTAAACCAACAACAATTATTTCTAAATTTAATTTTTGTAAGGATATATGGGCTCTTTTCAATTGTTCTTGTCCACCATCAATCACAATTAAATCAGGAATTGGTAGCCCTTTTGGATCTACTCCATCTTTTACGTCACGATAGCGCCTAAACACTACTTCTTCCATTGAAGCGAAATCATCTTGACCATCTACTGTCCTGATTTTAAAACGTCGATACCCTTTTTTTAGGGGTCTTCCATTTTTAAACCTCACACACGAACCGACAGTGTTAGACCCTAGCAAAGTTGATATATCAAATGTGTCAATAATAAATGGGGGATATTCCATCCGCAGCAATTCTTGTAGGTCCGATACTCGAGCAGTGGGGAGCCCTTTTTGTTTTCTTAAAAGAAAACGTCGGTGAAGATATTTTTTGGCATGGTTAATAGTCATTTCAACTAATTGTTTTTCTATTAAGCTGTCTGGTTTTGATACAATATATCCTAATGCTTCTAGTTGGGGTATGATTTCTTTTGAGTGTGTAACATTTAATAAAATATTTTTCGAACTTGTTTTCTCATTACCTTGTTTAGCTACTTCAAAAATATTAATGAAAAAGCTTATTACGAAATCACTCCAAGGACTATCACCCAATTCTTTCTTACTGATTGCCGCTGAATCCTGTCTTGATATCCTCCCATTCTCGACTTTTTGAATTGAAACCGCTAGTTCTGTTTTATTTCTCGCCTCTGCAAATATTATTGCATCTGATACATCATCGAGCATTACACTTTGTTTTTCAATAGTCCGATTCACCGATTTTATCAAATCTCGAAATTTAGCTGCTCCTTCGTAGTTCATTTCTTCCGAAGCAAATTGCATTTTTTCATTTAATGAAATTAGCATTTCGGGAGTCTTTCCTTCTATGAATTGAATCACACTATCTACATTTTCCCGATATTCATTTGAGTCGATTTCTATTTCACATGGACGAAAACATTTCCTTGTTCTTCTGCGAATACATGTCTTAGCCCATTTTTCTGAGTCTCCTAAATGAATTTCCTTTTTACAATCAGCGACCGGAAACATCGACAGAGCGTATTTTAGAGATCTTTTAACTGCACCAACATCAGAAAATGGACCCAAGTATATCGATCCTTTGTTATCTCTTTCTCGTGTCATAATAAATCGGGGATAGTCTTCTCCTGTGGTTACTTCTAAATAAGGATAGGTTTTTCCATCTTTCCACTTTTCATTTAATCGAGGTCTATGTTCTTGAATCATATTAAATTCAAGTAATAACGCCTCTTTCTCAGATACAACTTCATGGACTTCAATTCTTATCCCAGTTTCCCTTATCACTCGACTTTTTGAAAAATCAGTAGACAGGGCAAAATGACTTCTCAGACGATTGTTAAGGTTTTTAGCTTTTCCTACGTATATGACTTGATTCAATTTGTTATAGATAATGTAAACTCCTGGATTTTTTGAAATGCTTTTTATTTGCATTTCAATTGAAGCCAATCGTTTCTCATTGTCCATTTAAATCCTTAAATCTAATAAAGAATTAATTTAATAAGAGGTTTCGCTTTAATCTTAAATTGTACTGTTATTTAATTTGGAAGATTTTAAATATGTATGGGTTAATATTAATTTTAACTTTGAGATTAATTCATCTGCATTTTCCCGACTAAATACTAAAGGAGGTTTTATTTTAATCACATTATGATCGGGTCCATCCACACTTAGTAGAATGCCTTTTTCCCTCATTTGTTCAACAATGTAATAACAGAATTCTGAAGATGGATTTTTAGATTCTTTTGTTTTAACAATTTCAATTCCTATAAATAACCCCCATCCTCTCACTTCCCCAATAATATTTGATGATGATTGAATTTCTTGTAACCCATTTAACAAATATCTTCCTACATCTTTAGCATTATTTTGCAATTGTTCTTCTTTAATTACATCCAAAACTGCCTTACCAACTGCCATGGAAATAGTATTACCACCAGTGGTCGTAAAGAACTCCATTTCGTTTTCAAATGCCTTTGCAATTTCTTTAGTTGTTATTACTGCACCTATAGGATGTCCATTACCGATCGGTTTACCTAAAGTAACGATATCCGGAATAACATCTTGAGTTTCAAAACCCCAATAATGAGTCCCCATTCTTGCAAAACCTACTTGAACCTCATCGGCAATACACACACCGCCATCTTTATGGATTTTTTCATAAACGAATTTTAAATAATTTTTGGGGAAGATGATTTGACCTCCCACACCTGGTAGTGATTCAGCAATAAATGCTGCAATACCTCGACGCTGTATTTTTAACATGTCTAATTTTTGTGAAACCTCATCAGCATATTGTCTTGCAGTCTCATTTCCTTGAAATGTCCCACGATAAGGATAAGGCATTGAAACAACATGGACATTATCTGGCTTTCCTTTACCACCTTTATTGTCGAATTTGTAAGGACTTAGGTTAATTATTTGATTTGTATTTCCATGATAAGCATTTGCAATAACAATAAAATCATCATTTCCCGTAAATGCTTTGGCTAATCTAATTGCCAATTCATTCGCTTCACTTCCACTATTTACAAAAAATGCAACATTCAATTTTGATGGAAATAATGAACATAATTGTTTTGCATATTGAGAGAGGTTTTTTTGAAGATAACGAGTATTTGTATTTAACAAGGATGCTTGTTTGCACAGAGCTTCTACAACAGAAGGGTGTGAATGTCCTACAATTGGTACATTATTGACAGCATCTAAATATCTTCGACCATCTTGACTGTATAAGTATTGCATATAACCTCGAACAATGTGTAAAGGGTTATTATAAGAAATACTAATTGCAGAGCTTATATGTTGATTTCTCATATCATGAATTATTTTAGCCTCAATTTGAGGATCGATAAATTCAATAGATTCATATTTCAATATAATATTAGGGTCTGGACAGATACTTTTCCAAATTTCTCTTTCGTTGAAGGAACTGACACCTGGAAATGTTGTCTTTTCATCCAGTAAATCTAATATAACTTGTACATGAACATGGGGAGTCCAATTACCATTTTCAGCAGATATTCCAACTTCGCCAATAACTGTCCCTGCCTCAACTTTTGTTCCAATTGAAAATGTATTAAGTGAATCACGGGATAAGTGCCCATATAGGGTATAAAATTCATTATCCGAATCTATTGTATGTTTGAGAATGATTGTTGGTCCATAATCTAGATGTCCCTTATTATCAAATATAGACACAATTTCTCCGTCTAAAGGAGCAAAAACTTTGTTATTCGGATTTGTAAATAAATCAATACCTAAATGAATTACTCTCCAAGTGGAATAGTCATTCTCCTCATGTATAAAGGTATCATGAAGATACATTAATCGACTTTCGGAATATCTTCCAATTAGAATTTTCCTTTCATCTATTCTTGGAATAATTAATTGATTGAAATCATCCAAATTATCTGCATTAACAAAAACTGGAATTTCCAAACTTCCAATACTCAAATCTATTACTTCGTAATCGAGCTGCTTGCCAAATATTGGATAGAAATCTTGTTTTTGACTCCAAGAGATGATAGAATCAATTTTTGGGTGAGGATTTAATCCGCATGCCCAGCGAATGCAATAATAAGCGTATTTATGAGAGATATCTTTCAATTTTGTCAGAACATTCCACGCAGGTTGTTCTGAAATAGCTATATATTCATTTTCTGGATCCAGATTTTTGTGATATGCAGACATGCAGACACTAACACATAATCTCATACAGATTAACGGGAATAACAGGAGCCTTTCAGTTTCATCCATTTCATACTTTGAATTATAGCCCCGCACAATATCAATAATTGTTGAGATGGGGTTTTCCTTACCAAGTAATGCATAGGCTATTGTAATTGTCAAATCATATATTTGTCTAGAATATATAAAATCTCCAAAATCAATTAATCCCCAAATGACTTCTTGATCTGAATTAATTGGATTTTGCAATATTAAATTATTATCATTTGCATCTCCATGGATAATACCATCCCTAAGGTTATTCAAACTTTCCCCGATTTCAGAATTAAATAAATCTTGAAAGTATTCAATAATTCTTAATTTATCATTTTCGATTATACTAGATTTATGTTTGGATATTGTTTTTATCCCATGTTCTTGATCCCATTTAAAGTATTTTTTTTCTATAACTGGTTCAAAATCTAATAAATAATTTCTCAATTTGCCAATAAATTCTCCCAGAGAAGTTAAGATTTCAGTGGTATGGGGATATAATTTGGAAAAAACATGGCCTGAGAGGTAAGTAACTAATCTGAATAAGTATTTATCACCAGTGGAGGATATTATGTAGGTCAGATTATCTCCTTTTATAGAGGAAATTATTTGGGGAAATGAATCATTATTTTTATCATGCAGATGTTGCATCATTTGGTTTTGAAATATTAGATGTTCAGATAATTCTTCGAGATTAGAAATTTTACAAACGAATTGTTGATTGTTTGAAATCAGTTGAAAGTTCTGATCCAAATAGCTTGGTAAAAAACTCAAATTTCCTTGTAAATTGTAAAATTCATTTAAGTGTTGCTTTACTTCATTTTCAGAAAATTTCGGTTTTGAGTCATTTTTCGAAATCAAAATATTTCAGCTTAGATGTCTCTTCCTTATTGTATAGTTGTTTATTTCGATCAATTATTGATTTTAAGATAATTTATTTTGATAATAATGATTTTAGATATTTTGCAGTATAACTTTTTCTGCTTCTTATTAATTCTTCAGGTGATCCTTTCGCAATTACTTTTCCACCGTTTTCGCCACCATCTGGACCTAGATCAATAATGTAATCTGCATTTTTTATCATGTCTAAATTATGTTCTATGATGAGGATAGTGTTACCCCTGTCAACTAACTCATGTAATACTTCAAGGAGTTTTTTAACATCATGTTGGTGTAATCCAGTAGTAGGTTCATCTAATAAGATAAGAGTGTTACCTGTTACTTGTTTACTTAGTTCCTTAGATAATTTAATCCTTTGAGCTTCTCCACCAGACAAAGTTATTGCTGACTGACCAAGGGAGAGATAGCCGCAACCTACTGCTTCAAGAGTTTGTAAGATTTTTTTAATTTTGGGGATATTAGTGAAAAACTCCCTAGCTTCAGTTATGGTCATGGATAATACCTGTGCAATATTTTTACCCTTGTAATCTATCTCCAAAGTCTCTTTATTGAATCTTTTTCCATGACATACCTCGCAATCAACATAAACATGACCTAAGAAACTCATTTCAATTTTATTGTAACCATGTCCCGAACAAGCTTCACAACGTCCGCCCTTTACATTGAATGAAAATCTTCCTTTTGCGAATCCTCTCACTTTGGACGACGGTAAGGAAGCAAAAACATTCCTGATGTGATCAAACACTTTAGTATATGTTGCTGGATTACTTCTTGGTGTTCTTCCAATAGGGCTTTGATCAATCATTATTACCTTATCTAATTTTTCCAATCCTTCAATGGCTCTATATTTGCCAGGTCTGGCAGTTGCATTATGAAATTTTCTAGCTAGAGCTTTCCATAATACTTGAGTTACCAAGCTTGATTTACCTGAACCTGAAACTCCTGACACCACAACCATTACACCCAAAGGAATATCCACATTAATATTTTTGAGATTATTTTCCTTGACACCTTTTAGCTTTAACCAATTGCCATTTGGTAATCGACGATGTTTGGGTACATCTATTTTCCAGTCTCCTCTTAGGTATTTTCCTGTAATAGATGCTTCAACATTTTCAATGTCATTTGGTGTTCCAAAAGCAACAATCTCTCCTCCATTAATGCCGGCACCAGGTCCGATATCAAGAATATAATCTGCTTTTCTAATGGTCTCTTCATCATGCTCGATTACCACAACAGTATTCCCAAGATCTCTTAGTTCGTGAAATGTTCGTAATAATCTTTCATTATCTCTTTGATGTAAACCAATTGAAGGTTCGTCAAGTACGTATAGAACACCCACTAATTTCGAACCAATTTGAGTGGCCAATCTGATTCTTTGTGCTTCTCCTCCCGAAAGTGTCCCAGATCTCCGATCAAGTGTGAGATATTCTAATCCTACATCCTTCAAGAAACCCAATCTGCCTTTTATTTCCTTTAAAACTTGTTCGACTATTATTTTTTCTCTACTTGTAAATTCTAGATTCTCGAAATACTCAAGTGCATCATTTATACTCATCTGATAAATCTCATGAATATTTTTTTCACCGATCAAAACACCAAGAATTTTTGCTTGCAGTTTAGCTCCATTACAAGAAGTACATGTGAGGTTTGTCATATATTTCTCATAATATTTCCTTGCATTGTCAGATTTAGTTTGACGATGTCTTCTTCTTATAACATTGATTAAACCTTCAGTTTTACGATTACTTTCATATTTCCAACTTTTTCCCTCACTTGTACTTTCGAAAGTAAATTTAATTGGTTTTTTAGATCCATAAAATATAGCATTGAATGCCTCTTTGGACAAATCAACCAAAGGTGTATCTAATGAAAATTTATAATGTTCAAGTACAGTTGAAAGTGACCTCTTACTCCAAGTGTCTGATTCAGCAGAATAAAATCTTATTGCACCTTCATTCACGCTAAGAGTCATATCATCAATTAACAGATCTGGATCTGCTTCTAGGACATATCCCAACCCCGCACATTGTTTACAGGCACCGAGTGGATTATTAAATGAAAACATTCTAGCATGTAATTTACCAATAGAGATCCCACATTCCATACACCCAGCGAATTCATTATACATAGCCGAGTGGGTTTCCGCATCATCATGAATATAATTAACAGAAACTCTACCCTCAGTTCGACGAAGGGCCAACTCCACTGCTTCATTTAACCTTGTTTCATCAAATGGTTGATCTGGTTTAATTCGAAAGCGATCAATAACTGCAGATATATCATGTTTGTATTTTTTATCTAATTTGGGGATTTCATCATCTAGTAAAACTACGAAACCGTCAACATCTAATCTGTTGAAACCCTCTCTCTTTAATTCTTGAAATAATTTGAAAAATGTACCTTTCTCCTTCATTATTATCGGAGCAACAATATCAAACCGAGTTCCTTCTTCCTTGTTATCCATTATTACCTCAACAATTTCCTGTGAGGTCATCCCTTTGATTAGTTTCCCACATTTTGGACAGTGGGGTTGACCTACTGAAGCGAATAATATTCTGAAATAATCGGAGAGCTCAACAGTTGTAGAAACTGTAGAACGCGGATTCGCACCTCCGACCTTTTGTTCAATAGATACAGCGGGAGAGAGGTTGGAAATTGATTTTACCTTTGGTTTCTCCATTTGACCAAGGAATTGTCTAGCATACGATGACAATGATTCAACGAATCTTCTTTGACCTTCTTTAAACAGAGTGTCAATGGCAAGTGAGCTTTTTCCGGAACCGGACAAACCTGTGAAGACAACAAATCTATTTCTAGGTATCTTGGTTGTTAAGGATTTTAGATTATGTTCTGAGGCTTCTTCGATGATTATCCAATTCATGAAATCATCATTTGGAATAGGTAATTGCTTCCCAGATATTATTTCTGCCATAATGGATTCTCTTGTTACAAAATAGGTCGTGTCTTTGTCAAATAAAAGAAAAATGATAAGGACAATAAAAGTGAAGAACTGCAATAGAGTTAGCTAGTCACTTGTTTATAAATCATGTAGTTGCAAAAATCAATCTGAGTTTGTCTATTGATTTTTTTATTTTTACATATAATGATTCACTTTTAACCGACATTATGTATTTTTCCAATTAAATTTTATAAATAGGATTCCGTGGGTATTATTAGCTATTTTTTTCTACAATCAAAGTTTGTTCAAGCTCTCTAATTTTATCCCGCAATTCCGCTGCAAGTTCAAATTCGAGATTTCCTGCTGCTTCTCGCATCATTTCATTTAGATCTGTAATCAGATCTTTAATCTCTTTTGATTTCATAGAATCTCGAATTTCGATCTCTGGAAGACCTTTTGTATCTTTCAGAGTTTCTAATAATGAGAATAAACCTTTAACAATAGTTTTTGGTTCAATTCCATGTTTTTTATTGTAAGCTACCTGCTTCTTTCGACGTCGATTATTAGTTGTTACTGCCTCATGCATCGCTTTTGTCATTTGATCACCATAAAGAATTACAGTTCCCCTAACATTTCTTGAGGCACGTCCCATAATCTGAATCAATGACCTCGCAGATCTAAGAAAACCTTGTTTATCAGCGTCCAATATGGTAACTAAACTAACCTCTGGTAGATCTAATCCTTCTCTTAACAGATTTATTCCAACTAGTATATCAATCTCACCAGATCGCAATTCATTCAATATCTGGATCCTCTCAAGGGTATCAATATCACTATGCATATATCTGGCTTTATACCCTGAATTAACCAGATAATCTGAAAGATCTTCTGACATTCGTTTAGTTAACGTCGTCACAAGCACCCTCTCTCCCTTATCAAGCCTTTTTGCAATTTCTTCAGTTAAATCATCAATTTGATTTTCTGTCTGTCTAATTATTATTTTTGGCTCAATTAAACCAGTTGGCCTAATGATCTGTTCTACTACTCGAATTGATTTCTGTATTTCATAATTAGCTGGGGTTGCACTCATAAACAAAGTCTGAGGCATTCGTTTTTCAAATTCTTCCCACCTTAATGGTCTGTTATCATAAGCACTAGGTAATCTAAAACCGTGATTAATTAGATTTAATTTCCTTGAAAAATCTCCTCCATACATTCCATGTATTTGGGGAATGGTTTGATGACTTTCGTCAATTACTAAAAGATAATCTTTAGGAAAATGATCCATTAAGGTATATGGTGGATCTCCTGGGTTTCGATTATCAAAATGCCGTGAATAATTTTCGATTCCACTACAATAACCAGTTTGTTCTAATTGCTCTAGATCGTAATTAGTTCTCTGAATTAACCTTTCGGCAGCTACCAAATTATTGCCCCTCTCTAATTCTGAGCGTCGTTCAACAAGTTCTTCCCTAATGGTCTGAATTGCATGGCCAACCATATCTTCTTTGGTCAGATATTGAGTAGCAGGAAATATAGTAAGTTCTTTAAGTTTGGCAATTTTATTTCCGGTTACTGGATCAAATAAGCTAATTGCTTCCAATTCATCATCAAAAAAATCTAATCGAATACCTTCATCTTGGTATACTGGCATAATCTCTACACGATCACCCTTAGCTCTGAAAGTTTTCATTTTGAAATCTAATTCATTTCTCTTATATTGTATTTCGACTAAATTATGAAGAAGTTCTTGCCGACTAAGTGACATCCCAACACTTACTGGAATTGTAGCACTACGATATGTCTCTGGGAGCCCTACATTATAGATACAAGATACGGATGCGACAACAATTACATCCTTTCTCTCTGCTAATGCTCTTGTAGTAGAATTTCGTAACCTCTCGATTTCATCATTTATATTAAAATCTTTTGCAATGTAGAGATCCTTGGTTGGCATATAGGCTTCTGGTTGATAATAATCATAGAATGATACAAAAAATTCTACAGCATTTTGAGGAAACAAGGTTTTGAACTCAGCGAAAAGTTGTGCAGCTAGTGTTTTATTTGGTGCCATAACTAAAGTGGGTTTGTTCAACTTTGCAATTACTTGAGAGGCTGTGAAAGTTTTCCCTGAACCCGTCACACCTAATAAAGTCTGATATTTTGCATGATGAGAAAATCCTTCGATCAACTTTTCAATAGCTTCTGGTTGATCTCCCTTTGGTGTCATATCCGTTTCAAGGATAAAACCATCGGGATATTCTTTAATTTCAGTTTGGATTTCTGATTCTTTCATCGAGCCCTATATCCGTATATAGCTTCTTTTATTACTCCTTAATAAGAAAATAGGTCTTTCTTAAAACTGAAAGTTGTTTTTTAATTATCAGATTTGGTTTTTTAAACACTTCAAAATAGCTTATTTCACTGGTTTATAGCCATTTCAGAATAGAATCTAAGTTAAAGATATTCAAACATCTTGCTTTCTCATTTCTTCTGCTTGTGTAATGAGTTCATCAGCAATAAAAATTGGTGCATCATTTACAACCGCTAAAAGAGTTGCATGGGACGGAATCATTTGAAGGGTGATACCTCTTTCAAATCCTTCTGGAACCAGATTTATTGTCGCTTGATATACATCTTGTCCAGGTAGTAAAAGATCAATCTCTATTTTTTCAACCAATGCAAGTTCATTGATGAGTTCATGAACCTGTAACCTTGAATCTGAAGATGATTGGTCGGTAATATGTGCTGCAATGTTTCTCGCGATGTCAAAAGGAATATTGACCATAAAGAATTCTCTAGCATCTTCTAATTCAAATCTCAGTATAGGCTTTGCGTTTTCATCTGGCAGACCTTCACGTGTAGCCAATGTCAAAATTTGGACATTTATAACTTTGATGAACTTTTCTGCCATATTATTAATTCAGAGCATTATAGAAAAAAAGGGTTTCTTTTAGAGATAGCTAAAGGTGTCAAAAAAATAAATTTTAAGCTAAGAGGTTAAATTTATACTTATTAAGTTTATATTGAATTTGAATGTAGAAACTAATTATCCTAACACAAATTTATCTGGTGATGTTTCTAGTGATTCTAAAATTAACAATATTTCTTCGATACTCCCTCGTAGACAAATTGTAATTGCTGGGGCTGGATCAATAGGGACCATTATGGGATTAATGTTCTCGATACAGGGACATGATGTAACTTTAGTTAGAAAAAGAGGAAAATTTGGGGAACTAGATATCGAGTTGGTAGGTGTAAAAAATTTACATGAACGGATTGAAGTAATTAACTCAAAAATTATTTTTAATAAAAATGAGAAAATTTCTCCCGATATCATTGTTTTAGCAGCTCAACGTCAACAATTAGAAGAGCAATTAATGGATTTACATAATATCATCAACTTTGCAAATAAACCGATAATGATACCAATCCAAAATGGATTAGAAACATCCCAAGTTATTTGTGAATGGATGAGAATAAATAAATTAGAGTTACCAATAATACAAGCAATTATCTGGTGGAGTGCCACGCTACAAAGTTCAACACAGGTTTTGTTTCATAGTGAGGCTACAACATCTATTGGCATACCTCAAAACCTTGAGTGCAAGATAGCATCTCAACATGAATATAAAATTGTAAAAGACTTGTTGTTTGGTATTTTTGAAACAAAGGAGGTGGATATAGACAGGGAATCTTATATCAAATTGATTCTTAATGTTGTCAGTCCAGTATTAGCAATGGTTAAACAACCGTATCCGACAGGAATAAATGATTTGAAAATTAGATATATTATTAGGAAACTCTTTGACGAAGTTATTGAAATTGGAAAAAGGGAGGGTTGGTATGATTCAGATGAGAGGATAGAAAATTTTTACCAAGTTCTCAAAGGAGAACAGCAGTTGGATCATTATTCAATGCACAAGCAGCTCCCGACTCATAAGGTCTCATCTCAAATATCAGCTGAAAAATATGGTGGAAAAGGATCCAATGTTAGTCTATTATTGACCTTTTTCATAACTCATGGTGCAAAGTTATGCGAGAGATTAATGGAAGTATTTCTTGATTTACCACCAAATTACAAGGCGATTTCTAGCGATCAATTATTAGACTTGCTACAAATTGAATATGTAATTTAAACAATGATCATTTTTTGTATACATTTTCTACTATCAAAGAAAATGATTACTTCAGGTTCTGCAACCCTATATCCGATGTCGCCATCACTTTCGCATTTTTGTTTTTACACAATAAAGGTTCCATTGAAATAGGTTCTGTTCGATTGGAACGGTGCTTCCTTCTGCTTCTCATCCTGCTGGGATCAACAAAGACAGCATTCCCGTGATCTTTAACTACTGGCAGACCATTTTCAGTCCGTGAACTGAGTACCAGCATTCCTGAATTAACAGGGTAGGACAACCACTAAGGTCTTTCGGTACGCTTCTAACTTTTCCGGTCTTCCTCTGTTCAGAAGAAGTAACAGGTAGACACTTACCTAGTCCTCTTACCCCTTTATTTCTAAAGGTAATAAGTTAAATTTGTGCGATCTTTGGATTGCAACTTCTAATATTACGTGATTTGACTATTTAAAGTACGGAAGATAAATATCCGTGATTAGTTTATTATAAATACGAAAGAGTTCATCTGTTATTGTTTATCCCTCAAAAAAGTATACTTTTCTAACCATGCCAATATATTTTTTCATTTTTAATACCCTTTTAGAATAAAATTTTTGAAATTTTTGAATTGGATAATACAATTGTTTTAACTTGAATAATAATTAAATATTAATTTAATTTGCCTATTTACGATGTTTCTAGAATAAATTGATATAGAAATATAAGTATTAACACTTTGAAAGGTTCATTATTATGGCGTTTTGTACAACATGTGGAACAGACAACACTGATACATCAACATTCTGCGGTAACTGTGGGGCGAAGATGGAGGCTCAATCAAGCAAAGCAATGGATACTCAACCAAGCAAAGCAATGGATACTCAACCAAGCAAAGCAATGGATACTCAACCATACCAAGAAGAACCCCCGCATCATCAGGAACAACCTCAATATCAACAAGGACAACCTCAATATCAACAGGGGCAACCCCAATATCAGCAGGGACAGCCTCAATATCAACAAGGACAACCCCAATATCAACCACCCCAATATGGATATCAACCTGGGGGAATGGATATTAAACCTCCAAGAACTGGATGGCTAACATATGTACTTGTTGTAAACTGGATAGGTGTGGGAGCTGCCATATTATTTGGGATATTATTTCTTGGATTAGCTTCCGAATTTGAATCGACGTTTGGCGCTGGTGGAGGCATTCTTTCAGCTATTGCAATCATTATTATTCTCTCTGGATTATTATTGGCATCGCTTACTGTTCATCTCAATAGATACAGTAATACTGCAAGAATCATAAGTTTAATATTACAGGTTCTTGCAGTTTTAGGTGCCTTGAATGGACCAAATATATTCACACTTGTAATCTCTGGTTTACAAATTTATGCATTAGGATTTCACAAAGAAACTGTTAATCTCTTTAAAGGAGTGCCACAGTATTAATTTTTGAATGAAAATAGACAATATTAGATATTGAATAGCCAGCTAAACAAACTCGCTAAAGCAATATTTGTTTTTGAAGAATTACTTTCACAAAAAATACGCGACCCGTAATCTTTAAAAATATTGATCCTAAATTTCAATAAGAAAATATATTAACCATACCAATTTTTTGGGTGAGAAACTTGATATAACAACGATATTTAATCATATACATCTGTTTCTTAGCTTTATTTAGTGTTGAGATAAATTATTTTATTAAACGCTTAAATCATCAAATTTAGGGTCATGAAATCGTTTTCTGATCAAACCACTTATGAAATCAATGGTGATAATTGTGATAAATAAATATATTAAGGTCGTTAACATAGCGTGAAACTGAAAATAACTAAGATAATACGACAAAAGAAAGCCCAGACCTCCTGCACCTACAAAACCAATTATCGATCCTGCTCGAATATTGTATTCAAACATAAATAAGATTTGACTAATAAGTTGATTTGCACTTTCTGGTAATATTACATACCGAATAATTTGTATCTTGCTTGCACCTAGTGCCGTGAGCGCTTCAACTGCATCAGATAATAAACCTTCAAAGGTTTCATATTGGAATTTACTTAGATACCCCATCGTGTAAAAACTAAGTGCAATAGTACCTGCTCGAGGCCCAAGTCCAAAGATAATTACAAATGTTAGTGCCCAAATAAGTGAGGGAATGGTTCGAATTGAGGCTAGGAATAATCTAAATGGAGTTGAGATATAATTAGGTGTTAGATTCCTGGATGCAAGTAGAGCCACAGGGAGACTCATCAACGTACCGAAATAAGTGGCGATAAATGCCATTTGGATAGTTTCCCACAATGCGAATCGAATGTTTTCTTGGACGACAGAGCTTGTTTCTGGTGGCCAAAACCTACTGGTCATGAATTCAAGTATAGAGTTGAGATTTGTTCTTGAAAATAGTCGTATAAATTTAAGCTTCAATAATAGGATGAACACAACAATAGTTGAAATCAAAAATAATATATCGAATTTAAAAACTCTAATAATTAAATCATCAAGCTTCTTATTCAGATTTACCCTTAGACCTACAGATAGTCTTTGTGGCTCACTTTCGCTCCTAGTCATCAAACATTCCTCGCAATTTTTTCCGTTCAGCCATTTGTGGCTCTACTATTTCTTTTACTTTTCCATGTTTGAGAAATAAAATTTTATCAGCATACATCAACGCTGAATCTAAGTTGTGTTCTATCAAAACAACAGTCATATCATTTTGTTTCTGGGTATCCAACATTAAATTCATTACTTTGGACGCAGTTGCTACATCTAGATCACTTAGAAATTCGTCTGCTATTATGATCTCGGGTTTCTGTAACATAGCTCGTGCAATTGCTATTCTCCGCTTTTCACCACCACTAAGAGTTTTAATCGGCTGAGATCCCAGATTTGATATTGACAACTTCTCTAGTATTTCATCCGTTTCCTTATGTGCTTGTTGTGAAAACATTCCAAATAAACTGGGTAAAGTTGGAGTACGACCTAAACTACCAATAAGAACATTAGTTTTTACATCATGGGAAGATATTAGACCTAAATTTTGAGGTATATAACCAATTTTTCCTCTAAGGAGTTTTCGAGTACCCTTTTTACTTAGATCTTGATTGTCTATTTCAACAGTTCCATGTTTCGGTTTAAGCAATCCTGTAATTACTTTAAACAGAGTTGTTTTACCGGCACCACTAGGGCCAATTATTGCCCACAATTCCCCTTTTTTAACCTTAAAGCTGATATTTGATAATATATTACGGGAGCCGTACCCAGCAAAAACTTCATCTAGCACAATAGCGCTTTTCACTTCTTTTGGACTATCACTGATTATTGGTTCCATAATTTGAGCCTCATTAATCATTATACATCATTATTTTTTTGTGTTTCTTGATAAGGAACATTTAGATCATATTCCTTGCCAAGTGGACTATTTTTTCTTCTCGAGAAAGGTTTGTTCTAACCAGGGAAGATTAGCTATAGCAGCTGAAACATCTTTCAAGTGTAAGTTGTTTGCACCTACCAATCCAGGAGCCCCGTAAAGATCTGTCAAAATTTGTACGTTCTCCTGATCATTTAATTTAAGCATTGCATTAACAAACTTAAATTTCCATCCTTCAGCGAGTTCAGTACTTACAACCACTGGATGGCTGGGGACTTTTCCAAATACGTGGAGAAGTCTTACCTCATCTGCCCTTTCAGGATATAAATCCATAGGAGTCGTATCTCTTACAAAAGCAACATCAGCGTTCCCATTAAGTACATTTAACAAAGCACCTCCATAGCTTCCACCGATCAAACTATCAATAAAATACCTCTCAAGAACTGAAACAGTATCATCTCCATCTTGTAACACAATATCACCACTTTCGATGAGAGTCCCAAGGGGCATAACCATTCCTGCAGTTCCAGTCTCACTGGTATGAGCAGAAATAAAAGAACCATTTAACATAGTTGAAATGCTATTTATTGGGCTGTCAGCTCTTACCCAAGCAGCTGCGTTATAGAATGGGGCATTATTCGCAGATCTTAACTCTGCCAGTACTACTTCTGCGTGACCGGATTCAACCACAAAATGACTGGGAGTCCCATCTAAAAATGCAGCATCAACTTGACCATTTTGAAATGCTAAAATAAGTTCTTCATAACCATTACCTACTGGATAAACCTCGACTGGAATACCTAATTCTTCAGAAAGAAAATCGCTAAATGCACCAGCATTAGTTGTTATGGAATTAACATTTTCTGGTTTTGCTGGGATAAAACCCATTCTGAAAGCATCCATTTCTGGAAGATCAAAATCCTCACCACCGGATGGAGCTAGACTGTAACCTGAAAAACCTCCAATTACAAGTCCTAGAATGATAGAACCAACGATTATTCCTATTAGAGTCGTATTTTTTAATGAATATACATCACTACTCATGTTTTTTTTTCACCGTTTTAATTCAAATGAAAAGAGCCCAATCCTGTAGAAATTGGGCTTTCCAAATGAAATTGAATTTTAATAGTTTTAAAAGTTCGTATATGTTAACAATATGTTCGTGTGTCCGAACATGTTCGGAGTCTTTTCAGCAAAAAAACTAAAAAAGTTATATTAAATAGAATATCTTAACATTAGTATAAATAATATACAAAACAGATGATTACTTTTTGCAGAGTTTTTTGTAATTATAAGAATACCGGAAACCTTCATGTCTATAGATTCGCTATATTCTATCGACTTTTTGGAGATCAGCAAAACTAAATTACCATTTCAATTTCACTGATTTTATTCCTTCTAGTCTGCTGAGAGGTAATTCAGTTGTGATTACGATAGACCCTCTTTTCTTGGCAAAAGCTGCTAGCATTGAATCAACAATTGAGAGGTCAGGGAATTTCACCTTGTATTCTCCCGCAATAAATAAAATCTCACTATTTAAAACTAGTATTTCCATTTTACTTTCCAGTAACCCTTCCACCCTATGTTTTGCGACTCTCTTACCAAATTCTCGCCAGTGTAAGTAATAAAATTCTAAGAGTATAATTTGAGGTATTTTTCCAATATTATTTTCCAAGCAATTATTCATGAGACTTTTACTCTCGTTGTGGTCTGCAAAATATAGAGTTAAACCCCCGGTATCCCAAATATAGGATTTCATGCTCTATCTCTGTCTCTTTCTTCGCGTATTGATTGTAAGATCCGTTTAGCTCCATCTTTATGATCTGAATCAACTAAATCTTCTAGTTTTTTTACAGGTATGATGTTGTAGATTCCATCATCTTCAATAAAGACAATCTCATCCCCTACTTGTATGTTTAAGTCTTCTCGAATTTTTGTTGGGAGAGTTATCATTCCATTTTTCGATAATTTTGTTTTCATAGTTATTGTGAATTTTTGGGAAAGTTAAATATTTTCATGGTTTTACTAATAAATTCCCAAATTGATTTTTTTTTTAATCGTTCATTGGTCCAGTCAAGTAATTCAATTGATTTTCTATGATTCCGTTTTCCTCATCAATCGGTTCTTGCACCAAGTAATCAAAAAATAATATCATCAATCGTTCATTAATCTAGGGATATTTATATCGATATCTCGCGAATAAAATTGTAATCTTCAGAGGATATACATTATGGGATTTTCCGTAGTTAAGAATTTAATTGATGGTAGAAAAAATTGGGCAGCTAGAAGTAGTCTGTGGCCGCTCACGTTTGGAATTATGTGTTGCGCCTTGGAAATGATGGCCGCGGGCACTGGGCGCTTCGATACCGAGCGTTTTGGAATGATTTACAGACCTTCTCCTAGACAAGCAGATGCTTTGATAGTTAATGGCCCCATTAGCCATAAGGTCGCACCTCGGTTAAGACTGCTATGGGAACAAATCCCTGAACCAAAATGGGCAGTAGCAATGGGTGAGTGTGCTAGTACCGGAGGGAAATATTATCAATCTTACGCCGTAATCGGTGGTGCGGATGAGATAATTCCAGTCGACGTATCATCAATCGGTTCTTGCACCAAGTAATCAAAAAATAATATCATCAATCGTTCATTAATCTAGGGATATTTATATCGATATCTCGCGAATAAAATTGTAATCTTCAGAGGATATACATTATGGGATTTTCCGTAGTTAAGAATTTAATTGATGGTAGAAAAAATTGGGCAGCTAGAAGTAGTCTGTGGCCGCTCACGTTTGGAATTATGTGTTGCGCCTTGGAAATGATGGCCGCGGGCACTGGGCGCTTCGATACCGAGCGTTTTGGAATGATTTACAGACCTTCTCCTAGACAAGCAGATGCTTTGATAGTTAATGGCCCCATTAGCCATAAGGTCGCACCTCGGTTAAGACTGCTATGGGAACAAATCCCTGAACCAAAATGGGCAGTAGCAATGGGTGAGTGTGCTAGTACCGGAGGGAAATATTATCAATCTTACGCCGTAATCGGTGGTGCGGATGAGATAATTCCAGTCGACGTATCATCAATCGGTTCTTGCACCAAGTAATCAAAAAATAATATCATCAATCGTTCATTAATCTAGGGATATTTATATCGATATCTCGCGAATAAAATTGTAATCTTCAGAGGATATACATTATGGGATTTTCCGTAGTTAAGAATTTAATTGATGGTAGAAAAAATTGGGCAGCTAGAAGTAGTCTGTGGCCGCTCACGTTTGGAATTATGTGTTGCGCCTTGGAAATGATGGCCGCGGGCACTGGGCGCTTCGATACCGAGCGTTTTGGAATGATTTACAGACCTTCTCCTAGACAAGCAGATGCTTTGATAGTTAATGGCCCCATTAGCCATAAGGTCGCACCTCGGTTAAGACTGCTATGGGAACAAATCCCTGAACCAAAATGGGCAGTAGCAATGGGTGAGTGTGCTAGTACCGGAGGGAAATATTATCAATCTTACGCCGTAATCGGTGGTGCGGATGAGATAATTCCAGTCGACGTATATATACCAGGATGCCCCGTCAGACCTGAAGCTCTAATTTTCGCCATGACAAAATTACAAGAAAAAATCGATGCCGGTGATAAATGGGTGAGACCTGAAGTCCCGGAATACATAGAATATGATGATCAGATTAGGGATTTAATCGATGGTAAAAACCATCCTTGGGACAAAATGGAAGTCGAGGAAGTTGAGAATATTCCTGCTATGGGAGCACTGGCAAATGTCCCAACTAAAAAAGAGTAAAAATATTTTTTTTTATTCAACTTATTTCTTAACATAATCATCTAAATTAGCAATATAATCTAGAGCCATTTTATCAACATCAACTGTTTTTAGTTTCTTTTTGATGGTTTCCTTTTCAATTTCATTGATTAATTTAAAAAGATCCTCTGAAGTCTTATTCAAATCAGTTGGGGCTCGATTTTTAATTTTCAGTACCTGTAAGATCTTTCCTACATATTTATATACGTCATCTATCCTTAATTCTTCCTTACGAAGTTGTTTTGCTATATCTACATAGCTATGTTCTACTAGATTTTTAAGAATTTTAGATGTAAATTCATTAATATCAGTTAAGAATGTGAATTGATCTTTTATTTCAAGATTTGAATATTGAACTTCAATCTTATCTTGAAATAATTTCGAAATTTCCTCCACATTTTGTCCCATACAATAATGTAACTCCTAATTGTTTTGACTCTTTTTCATCATCATTGCGTGATTTTGCATAATCACTCAATATTTATTTAATTACACCTTCTTTATCCTTTTCAAAATTATTAAAACGATAAATGAGAAACCCCAAAATTGAAAATTAACCAGTTTTTCATCTTGGGTTTGAATATTTGCGTTATTTACAATTTCCCGAGTTGTTGAATCTAATGTATCGATTATTTCTCCTATAGTTGATTCTGAGTATACTGTTCTTGTACTGGAACAAGAATCATTATCAACAATATATTCCAATTCAAGTTTTCTCTCTTCAAACCCAATAGTTAATTCTTTTGAAAAACCCCCACCGTCACAAATTCCAATTAATCCATTATATCTCCAGGTTTGAAATTTATGGGCATTTGAAATATTAATAGCTGACATCAGCGAATGGAAATCATAGTTACCCGAAATATCAAAATCGTTATTATAAGGTTCTGCAGATTCTTGACCTAATTCAGATGTACTTAATCCATAATTTATCAAGAATCTATTGTCCTCATAATATACTCCAGTTAGTGTAGATTGTCCTGACCAATATGAGAACGTATGATGAGAATAAGCTATGGATGTTGGATCATTGTTGAAGGGATCGGATTTCTCCCAAAAGAATGTATAATTTCCTAGTAAATCCTCTTCTGAGTATATTTGCAACCCGTCCGAACCGCTTTGAGTATTTGGAACATTAATCCAGAATATTTCTCCATTGCCATTTAATAGACTAGATGTATTGTATATCATATGTGAAGTCTCAAAAGTGATATTAGCAATAACATTATCATGTGAAGCTAAAATTACAGGAAATGAATCCGCGTAAATAGTACTATCAGCAACCCAAATTACTATTATTTCATTTTCATTTTCCTGCTGTAGATCAATTTCACCTTGACTATTTAGATTGGGAAAGAACAATAGTAAAATAAGCAAAAAACCTATTTTTGAGAATTTCATGTAATAATTATAGTTTACTAGGTTAATAAAACCTTTTGAGAAAAGTTGCTCACATTCGATTTAATTTATCATTTGAAAATTTCTTAAATTTCAAATTCGATATTTGTGTTTGATGAAAGTACCGGCTTGGAATTCTTGAAAAGCTTCAATAATTTCTTCTCTAGTATTCATGACCATGGGTCCATGCCAAGCAACTTGCTCATTTATTGGTTTTCCACTCATTATTAAGAATTTAGTATGTTCATTATCTGTTTCAATATTGACCTCATCTCCAGAACCAAATACAACAAGATGATCTTTTTCAATTAAATTTTCTTTGTTTTTATCAAAATATGCATTACCCTCAATTGTGTAAATTATGACCGTATTATCTTTAGCAACTTGATAATCGAATTTTGTTTCCTGATTTACTGTTACATCCAAATAGGTCGGGTTTGACACTACATCTTGAACAGGCCCCAAGTTACCACTATATTCACCTGCAAGTATTCTTACTTTAGTATCATTATCGACTTTATATTCTGGGATTTCATGATGTTTAATATCTTGATATCTAGGTTGCATCATCTTATTTGTTTTGGGTAAATTAACCCATAATTGAAAACCTTGAATCAAACCATTTTTTTGTTGAGGCATTTCTTGATGAATAATACCACTTCCTGCAGTCATCCATTGAATTTCTCCACTTGTAATATCACCTTTATTCCCAAGGCTATCTTCATGACGCATTGTTCCATTTAGCATATATGTAACTGTTTCCATCCCTCGATGAGGATGCCATGGGAATCCAGCACTGTAATCCTTAGGATCATCAGAATGGAAATTATCCAATAAAAGAAATGGATCTAGATTCACACCTTGTAAATTGCCAAATGCTCGTTTAAGATGTACTCCTGCACCATCAACTGCAGGAACACTTTCTGTTAAATAACGAATACTTCTATGTTTTAATTCTTGCAATTATTTACCTCTGAAAAGTCTATAATCAAAAGTTAGATTACGACTGAGTTCTAATAGTGAAATGCTACTACTCTATTTTAATCGTTCTGATAAGGGCAAATCCATTAGACACTGATTTACAAACAGGAGTACTTGCTTTCATCAGGCTTGGACAAAATCGGTTGGTCTATGGTCTACCCAAATCATTACTCTATCAAAAAATTGAATCCGATAATTCATATCTGGTTCAACCATTTCTTGAGTATCTGGATCTATAATGTATATTATGTTAATTTTTTTATCTACTAATTTTTTAATTTGGACTCCAACAATAGGATCATTGTCTTGTACAAAATGTTCGAAAAGGTGGCCGTTTGTAAAAATTAGTGAAGGAGGTATCTGATTGTCCTGAGTATATGTAGAGATGATTGCATTTGCTATAATTAATTGAGGTGCTAAGACTACCTCAGCCCCAACTTTAACGAATGCGTCAATATTATACTCATATGGAACTAGTTGAATGAAATGAGTTCCTCTATTCAAATCACGCAAATTAACAGCAAGATAAAGTGAGTTTGTAATATCTTGAAAAGAACAGATTACTAGGTCTTTATCGTCAATAATTTCATCCAATAAATCCCTAGCTGTATTAATGTTCCAAGGTATTAGTTCATATCTGCTATCAGTAATGTGAGCTACATTATCACCATCTTCATACAAAATTATTATTTCTTCATTTTCTGAAATTTCCAATCGGTTAAGAGTTGCATTGACATATTCCCCATAGCCAGCAAAAATTATTCGATCGTGTGGAATTGGATTCATCCCCCTCAGAGACTTGTCAAAATCTTGCAAAGCTTCTTGCTTCATAGCATACAGAACATGTTCACAATCTTCTGTAGGATTCGAATATATAGTACTCGAAGTTCCAGCAGTCAAATAGAATTCATTCAATCTTGAACTGAATGATCCTATTGGATACGCTTGTTTCAGAAATTCTTCACCATCATTTTCATCATGAACCTGGATTATTCCAAATGAAGCTTCCTGAAGAATCAATGATTTTGGCGAATGTAGGAGTTGAATTCCATAATGATACAAATGGGATCGAATAACGTTCGCTAAGAAATCTACTTGTGATATTGGTCTATCAACCCCGGCAAATTTAATAATATCATAAGTTGGCAATGAACTTATCTCGGCATAAATTCGTAGATCCTCAGAAAAAGATCTTGCCAGGATGGCCGTTTGAATTGTAGCACTATCGTTTGTTAATAGTAGGCAAATTGCATTAGCGCGATCCAATGATAATATCCGCAAAACACCCGGCTTTGTTATATCAGCTCTCAAGATTTCAAATCCAGAATATTCTGCTAATTTTGCTCTTTCAATGTCCTTTTCCACTATTATTACCTGAACAAATCTATCTCGAAAAATTTCTGCAATTCGCCTACCTTTTGCTCCGTAACCAGCGATTACCACATGATCATGATAATCTAACGGGTTTGAGGGGAGCAAAGTGGTTCGATTAAGTTGAAACTTAATAATTCTATCAAAAATTAACTGTGAACCAATAGCAATTGCTAAAATTCCGGTAATGATTAAAATAATAACAATAATTTTAGAGCTAGGAGTGTGGGCCACTACATCCCCATATCCAACTGTAGACAAAGTAACGATTACAAAGTAGAAACTGTTCAACCAACTTTCTCTTTCAATAAATTTGAATAAGATTGTGGCTGCTGTAATTATTGAGAGGAAAGTACTTATCAAAATGGCCCGGATATTTGCATCTGATATTTTCATGTTCCCAACCTATATTGATAATTAATTTTGATTCTAAAGAATATATATTATCATCTTTGTTAAACAAAACCATTGAAACAATGGATCTAATTTTCTTGATAATAGTTTTTCAAGATATTGTGATCAAACAATATGTCTATCCTTAAGGTCATCGATTTTATTTCCCTCATCATTAAAAAAACGATTTTTACGTTTTCGAGAAGTAATAAATCTCCAAATAACTTTTCGTCTCGTTAAATAATTGATCTGTTTAGCAGTTCCAGTAATTTTCCGCATTCTTGGTACCAGAAAATTGGCAACCACATCGGGTTTCTCGCAAAGAATATTGAAGATGTTTGCATTTTCCGAGGTAACATGAGGAATTATAAGATCAGTAATTACCATTCCTGGACTTATCGTATGAATTCCAATATTAGTTCCGTTGTTTTCCTCTGCTAAAGTTTGGGATAGATATGGGATACTTCGTTTTGTGGTTCCATATGTAGCTAATTTTGGGCTTAATCTACCACTTGAACCCAATCCAGCCATGTTAAATAATCGACCATATCCTTGTTTTTGCATAATTTTTAATGCAACCTTACATCCAAATAATGTGCCAACTATATTGGTTTTGACAGTTCTCTCAATATTATCCGGGGGTACATTTACCAAATCATCATAATCGAGATTAATACCGGCATTATTTACCCATATGTCAATTTTTCCCCACTTTATTATTGCGAAAGTTGCTAAATCTGCCACCGAGATATAATTTGTAACATCACAGGTTTTACCAATAATCATATCAGGATATATTTTTGATAATCGAGTAACCAGAACATCAATTGAGTCTGAAGATCTTGAAGATATCAATACATGATCACCAGAAGATAAAAAGTGTTCTGCAAGAGCGAGACCTATTCCTTTTGTACTACCTGTAATTACAACAAACATGACATTTTATTATTGTTTGTTAAGATATCTATTATGGAATAAGAATGGATAAAAGAAAGAAATTTAAATTATATATCAAATAAATTTTGATTAAAAATATGATCTTCAGATATGTATCAATTGAATTATAGGTTTTTCTTTTGAGAATTAACTAACAATCTAATAATTATTTTTAGAATTCGACCATACCATCTTCTACGGTATCTGAAAGTGATTTCATAAAGATAAGTCCTCCCACCCCAAAAATCAATAGAATCCCCAGAGCAATTTCTATAATTGCAGTGTCGAAATAGTCCTTATGTGGAACGGGATCCACAGAACGTCCTACAAAAATTCCAGTATCATCTGTTCCTGAATATATAAGGTCAACCATACCAAATACAAGCAATCTTGCGCCAAAGTAAGCAATGGGTATTAATAGAATTAAAAATAAAAGACCGTTTTTAATTACAGTTCCTATTGGTGCCATATTTTTCCATCCTTGTTGTTATTTAAAATCATTAAGGATTCAATAATATAAATACCCATAGATTTCATTTTATAATTATCAAAAATTTCTTTGTTCAAGTGAAATTTGAATCTTCCTATTTAGATAAAGAAAAAGAATAATCCCAATTTTCCTTAATAATTGAATTATTGGGGTATAATTTCAATATTACCTGCGTTTCTGATTTTTGATTCGATATCCTCAACTTGATCTGGTTGGGCTTTGAAGGTGTATAAAGTCTTTTTAGTCCTCAATTTATATTTAATAGCATCTTTTGATTTCTTTGTATAAACAACGAGTGTTCTCTTTAGGATTTCTTCTGTGATCCCTTCTTTAGTAGTAATTTCATGCGGCATGAATTGATCATATTTTAATATAAAAAAAGGTAATCGATCAAGACCTTCCAAATTTGATCAAGTTTAAGTTTACTCAATTATATTTATGACGATAGGAAATCGATTGTGTTCAGAAGATGTCCAATAAGCCATAAGAATGGAATTATATACTCTTAATTTGTGAGATACCTGATGACTTCACATATCCCTAAATCCTATTTAGAATTGGTTAAGAAAGATATAAATCATAAATGTGAGACAAATTTCAAACATTGTGTCAAGCTTGCATCAGCAGCAAAATTACCATCTAGATTTGGAACTTTTATAGCAATTGCATTTCATCAGAATGCTGATGATAAAGAACATGCAACATTCGTAAAAGGTGACGTTATAAACAAAGAAAATGTCTTGGTACGCATGCATTCAGAATGTTTAACGGGCGATGCAATTGGAAGTTTGAGATGTGATTGTAGAGAGCAATTAGAAGCATCTTTGGTTAAAATTGAAGAAGCAGGCGAAGGTATTGTTCTTTATTTGAGGCAAGAAGGAAGAGGTATTGGTCTAACTAATAAACTCAAAGCCTATCAGTTACAAGACGAAGGTTTGAAAACAGTTGAAGCTAATTTAGCTTTAGGTTTCCCAGACGATCTAAGAGAATATCATTTGGCTAGCCATATGTTAAAGACGCTGGGTGTGAAATCTATTAAATTATTAACAAATAATCCAAACAAAATTGAACAGCTGAAGAAAAATGGAATTGATGTAGTGGAGCGGGTACAACACAGTTTCAAACCCAATGTGCATAACGAATTCTATCTGCAAACTAAGAAAAGAATTTCTAAACACATGTTATGAAATAAGTTCAATTTAAAATTATTTTATCAGATATATCTCTTCGATACCTGGTCCTAATTTATTAACACTTTGTAAAATAATCCTTTTTTTAATAGGGGTAGGGAATAGGGGAAGACCATTTTCTAAAATAAGCTGACTGCGATATATTCGCATTTTGGAGATCAATCCCGATGCAATAAAATTACTGATGACACTTGAACCACCCTCAATCATGACATCTCCATTTCGTTTCATTTTGTCACAAAAAGAATTCACTTCAAATATAACTTCAGAAAGATCTGTTACCGGGATTTTTTGAACTCCTTCTATTTTAGATTCTGATTCAGTTACCCATAATGTGGGTATCTCATCTTGATCCTTAAAAACTTTTGAGTTTGGATCACACGTACCGCTTCTGTCAAGAACGACTCGTATAGGATGATTATTTTGCAAAACATCACCTAGGTACTCTGGTTTGATTTTTAGTGATGGATTATCAACTTTAATTGTATTTGATCCTACCACAATTGCAGCTATTTTATTCCTTAACTGATGGACAACTTGCCAATCTTCTTTGGATGAAATTTCGACTTGTTTGCCTATCTCACTAATTTTAGCATCAAAGCTTATTGCTACATTAATAAACCAAGAACGTTTACTCATTTATCTTATCTCCAGATCTTCAATATATCTTTCTCTGTTCCATTATTTATAATCCATTCTTTTAAATCTCTGACTTGAACGTGTTTTGGAATCTGCAATTCTATAAAATTGGTGTTTCTTTTTGATATACCCCATTCAATACCACATAGCTGAGCACCTTCGATTGTTGCAATGGAGAATAATCTCTCAGGTTCAATATAATTTTTTAAAGAGTGCAATTCATCCCAAAGAGACAATTTGCTAAACATAGCATTATCTGTTCCAATTCCAAGGGGAAGACCAGATTCTACTAATGATTCAACAGGAGGTGTCCCAGTTTTCGTAAATTGATTTGATCTCAAACAAATTATTGCACCAGTTTTTGTTTTTGACATTTCGACTATATCATCCATATTTGCATGTGTTACATGAATTATAGCGTCGGGTTTCAACACATCTAAAGACCATTTAATATCCGATACTCCAAAATCTGTAATCCAAGTTTTTCTTAGATTCAACGACTCTGATGCGTGGATAAATAATTTTTGAGACTTTCGATTAATATTTTTCAATAGTATTTTTATTTCTCCTTCAGAATAAGCTTTTACATCCATAATCCCAATATTTGAAAACTTTGAAATATCACCAAGTTCTCTATTACTAGGTCTGCCAAACGCTAAATGGTACAGACTATCTTCAACAGGATAGGGCTTTAAACCATCAATTCCACCTTCTCTAAAATCACTCCATCCAAGAATTCCAGAATTTATTGCTTCTTGAAAAGCACGTTTTAAAGATTCATTTAATTGGTCCTCTGACATTTGATTCAAATATCTATGTTTTATTCCTTCCTTACCTACAAGCTCATTTAAACTCCCATAAGCAGCCCCACGAAGACCAATATCTGCTGCGTGGACATGGGCATTAAAAAATCCAGGAATAAGAGCAACATTATTATGAATCTCCCTACTACTTTCTTCAATTTCAATTATATTATTAGTATCATCAACTATGATTTTTACATTTTCCAATAAACTGAGATCCTTACCAATAATGGCAAATTCAGCGAGTATTGGAATCACAATCCTTCAATAAATCTGAGATTTATTATTGTGATCTTCATCTTGATGTTAATTCAGCCCAATTCCAGGTATAATATTACATTTTTCAAGTAAAATTATAATTAAGCCATGAACAAAAAAGTTAGTTTTTCAATTGAGAAGTGGTGAAATTGTTACAATTTCACTTACAATATACTGTCATCCTGTTTATATTAGATGAGTGTAAGAATAAAGTGAGACTAGGTCGATTTCTTAAATCAATAAGGATTTTAAGAATACACCGAAGGCTGGATCTCGCAAGAGAAAAGGAAGTCCATATACAGTAAAAAAGAAAGTAGCGATTTTCTGTTCCTGTATCCGTCGTAACGAGCTACTAGTCAGATTATCGAATCTTGATGGATGTTCGAGAATGATCTTGCGATGGTCAAAAAGTATGAAAATCCCATCTTGGTCGAGTTAGCTTACTCGAATAAGCCAAGTGGAAGGAAGCAATACTCTCCTTCCGGAGACAAGTATTATACTATTCCAGTGTAGCAACTGGAGGATACGGTGACGTTTGTATAGTATTAGCTAAACATACAAGAAAAGTTAGTTTTTCAGATCATGGATGAGCCTTAATTATGGATAAACATTTACTAAGAATAACTTGAATCAATTCGCGTTGTATCATTTAATTTATATTGATTCAATTTCTCCAATGATTTGTAGTATTATGGATGTTCGTAATCTTCCTGTTAGTAACGCTGAATCTAACCCTAATATCTTAAAATTTATCATAACTGGAGCGATTCCTGCATTCGCAAATGCATTAAGAAGAACCATAATGAGTTATGTACCAACAATCGCAATTGATGAGGTAATCATGGTCGAAAACAACACAGCTATGTTCGATGAATATATAACTCATAGATTAGGACTTATTCCGCTAAACAGTGATATAGATGATTTAAATCTTCAATCTGAATGTGACGTATGTGATGGAGCAGGTTGTACAAGTTGTACTGTTACGTTAACATTAACTCAAGAAACTGATTTAAGTACAAGTTTAATAATTAAGTCCTCAGACCTGATACCTGATGATCATAGAGTATATCCCATAGTGGATGAGATACCAATCATGAAGATGGGACCTGACCAAAGATTAATACTTGAGGCTGTTGCTAGATTTGGGAATGGAAGAGAACATGCAAAATGGCAACCTACTGCTTCAATAGGTTTTCAATACATGCCAACAATTGAAATAAGACCAGGAAGCAAATTCAGTAAGAAAGTTGTAGAAGCTTGTCCACGCGATGTTCTTGACTATGATGAAAAAAACCAATCTATTAATATCAAAGACTTACTTGCCTGTAATCTATGCATGGAATGTGTTGAAGTGGCTGAAGAAAATGCAATTGAAGTGAAAGGAGATTCTACACAAATTATATTCCTCTTAGAAACCAACGGAGCATTGCCTGTAGAAAATATTGTCACGAAGGCCTCTGAAATATTAGTAGAGATGACTGAGAACTTCATCGAAGGATTTCAAGAAGCTGTTGAGCTTGCTGAAAATGAACCAAATACAATGAAAAGGGTAGTTACGTTTGAAAGAATTCCGATGACTGGTAAAGAATACGAAACTGAGTAATTTTAGCCTGTAAATAATTCCCGTTGAAGATAATATATTCAGTTAGTGTTAACGCGCTACAACTTGAGATTTTAATAATAGAAATTTCACCATCAATTAGTATAATTCATTTTTATGAATCACTATTGGAGAAATAGCTATGGTAAAAAAGGATAAAGGTCCAACTGACCCAAACGTAGCGAGTCTAATTGTGGAGTTACGTAAAGCATCTAAAAATAACGAAGCTCCCATTTGGCGAAGCATATCGAAGAAACTACAAAAGTCAAGAAGAACTAGACCTCAAGTTAACGTGAGTAAATTAAACAGATTCACAGAGAATGATGAATTTGTGGTAATACCCGGTAAAGTCTTAGGATCTGGAGAATTGAATCATTCCGTAAATGTAGCTGCAGTTACATTCAGTGAAGGAGCAAGAAATAAGATTCTTGCGGCAGAAGGTAGAGTGTTGACTATTTCTGAGCTAATAAATGAAAAACCAAAAGGCTCAGGTGTCAAAATTCTTGGTTAAGGAGATAGAAAAATGATCGATGAAGAAAACAAAATCTATATTGATGGTACAGGTTTAGTACTTGGAAGATTAAGCTCCTGGGTTGCTCAACAAATTATTCACGGAAACAAAGTTGTTGTTGTCAACGCACAAGATATGATAATAAGTGGAAATAAAAAATCTCTCACCAAATCATACTTGCAAGATAGAAGTAGAGCAACGCATACTAATCCTAAAAGAGGACCATTTTTCCCAAGGTTTCCTGATAGAATATTGCGAAGAACAGTAAGAGGTATGATACCATGGAAAACTAGATCAGGAAAGGATGCATTTAGAAGATTATCAGCATTTATTGATATTCCTGATGAATTGGTTGATCAAGAGTTTCAAACATTACCTGAGGCAAAAAGAAGTCTTAGTAATAGATATATGACTGTTGGAGAACTTGCAAGATCAATCGGATGGCAGCATAATGTCAATAAAGATTAGGTGAATTAAAATGGCAGATAAAGTATTTTTAACTTCTGGAAAAAGAAGAACAGCAGTTGCTCGAGCAAGATTTATCAAATCAAAACAAAACTCAATAATTAGAATTAATGGAGTTCCAATCAATAATATTCAACCAAAATTTGCAAGAATCAAAATGATGGAACCTCTGATATTATTGAAAGATCATTATAATAACGATTTAAATGTTAAAATCAAAGTGAATGGAGGAGGTGTCGTTTCTCAAGCTGAAGCAGTAAGAATAGCACTCGCTAGAGGACTTCTCAAATACTTAGGATTAAATGAGATCAGACAGATTTTTGATGACTATGATAGAACTATGATTTCAGGTGATGTTCGGAGAACTGAATCCAAGAAATTTGGTGGTCGTGGGGCCCGAGCAAGATATCAAAAATCATATCGTTAAATCAATGACCTTTGATATTGAAATAGATGGATCAATTGGTGGTGGCTCTGTTTTAAGAGTCGCAGTCCCATTAGCATTAGGTTTGAATAAATCTATCAAAATCACAAATATACGAGGTCAGAGAAAAAAACCTGGGTTAAGAAACCAACATTTGCTCGGCTTGACATATTTGGCAGAAATAGCCAATTATTCAATAACTGGAAACTCTATTGGATCTCAAATTGTCACATTAATTCCTAATCGAGAACCAAGTGGTAAAATAAACCCAAAAATGGAAATTAACACCGCTGCTTCCGTATCTTTGATAATACAAGCATTGTGTAATTACAGTTTTACTTCCAAAAAAAATATTGATTTTGAATTTATAGGTGGAGGTACGCATACTAATTGGAGCCCTAATTTTGATTATGTTCAAGAAGTCACCAAATCAGTATTCCGAGAGTTTGGGTTGGAATTAAACATAGAATTGGAAAGGAAAGGTTTTTTTCCAAAGGGAGAAGCAGTTGGTGTAATTAATATCGTCAATGATGTAGATGATAAACGGATTGATTTTAAGAATACTGCAGTTTGTCACCTTAAATTATTATTATGTGCTTCTTCTAATTTGAAACAAGTTAAAGTTCTAGAAAGACAAAGAGACCAATTTTTGAAACTTTATGAAGATGAATATTCTTTTAGTATTGAAACTAATATTGATTACACAAATACTAGTAGCGCAGGCACTTCGGCAACCATAGTAATTTATTATGAAGAATCTATCCCAAAGGGAATTAGTATATTAGGTGAGAAAGGGGTTTCTTCTGAGAAAATTGGAAAGAGATTATTTGAGCAATTTAAACTGATAAATATAGAGGAAGCATCAATAGATCAATTTATGTCTGACCAAATTATATTACCCCTCGCTTTGAGCATGAAAGGAAATAGTGCAACAATCCCAAAACTCACAGATCATGTGAAGGTTAACATTGATATAATCAATAAAATATTGGGTAAATGCATTGTATATGAAGAAACAGCTGCTTTTGTTAGATTGATACGTGTATAAGATTGTTCAGAAGTTCAATTTATGATCAAAATTTTTATGCTTTCAATAGGTAAATCATGATTTCAAGCGTAAGATTTTATCATTATAGCTTGACGGCAAAAATGTGTCAGCTTTAGATATTGCAAGAGCTTCTGCTTTTTTAGTAGTAGTTGTATTCACATTATATATTGTATTTGACTCGGTACGTCAATTAGTTAGGCAGATGAAAAGTGTTAATCCAGACCCAGAAAGATCTGGTGATGTTGGAAAGAGAATTAAATTAGTTTTAGTAAATGTCATGGGCCAGAAGAAAATGTTGCGAAACCCTGCTGGTTATGGTCATTTAGTTATTTTTTATGGTTTCATTCTCATCACAATAATTTCTTTTGAGGTCTTTATCCGAGCTTTTATCCATTCATTTAATTTTGGATTTCTTGGATTTGGATATGACTTTCTCTTATTTATGGAAGATTTATTTAGTATTGCAGTGTTGATAGCCTTAACCATAGGTTTCATCAGAAGATATGTTGAGAAACCGCTAAGGTTTCAAGACAAATTCGAAACCGATAAAAGATTAAACAGAGATGCTACTATTATTCTATTTGCCGTTGCCTTGCATATTATTTTTGCAACACTTCTAGAAGCTTTTGAAATAAGACTCGGAGAACACCCCAACCCAGATGCTCCTTTCTTAGCGAGCTGGCTAGCTGGTATGTTTAATGGTGGAAATCTTGAATTTGTTCGAGAAATCGTTTGGTGGGTTCATGTTGCAACGGTTTGGGTTTTTATGATATATATATTTGGAACTCAAATTCGAGTACCTCAAAGATATGCCAGCAAACATTTTCATATCTTGGCTGCTGCTGTAAATGTTTTCTTCTCCAATATCAAACCTGCTGGAAGATTAGCACCAATTAATTTTGAAGATGAAAGTTTGGAAATATATGGTGTGTCCAAAATTGAGGAATTTAAATGGCCACAATTACTTAATGCATATAGTTGTACAGGATGTGGTCGTTGTCAAGAATTATGTCCTGCTTATATTAATGATCAACCACTATCACCTAAAGCACTTATTCTCAATATAAGAGAACAAGCATTAGCTCAAGCCACAATAAATCATTCCGGAAATACTGAGACAGAGTTGAAGACATCTTTAATTGGAGATGCATTGCCACTGGATATGATATGGGCTTGCACTACATGTGGTGCTTGTCAGGATGCATGTCCTGTTTTCATAGAACATGTAGATAAAATAATTGACATTCGGAGATATCAAGTATTGATGGAAAGTGAATTTCCATCAGGTGTTGAAAAAGTATTCCATGGCATTGAAACCAATTCCAATCCGTGGAATATCAGTAAATCTGATCGAGATCTTTGGGCTGATGGACTTGATCTTAAGAGAATGAAAGATCATCCAGATACAGAAATATTATTTTGGGTTGGCTGTGCAGGTTCATTTGATGAAAGAGCTCAAAAAGTATCAACCGCACTTGTTAAAATATTAAAGGCAGCAAATATTGATTTTGCAATTTTAGGAAAGGAAGAAAAATGCACTGGAGATCCAGCAAGAAGAATTGGAAATGAATATTTAGCCCAAGAGTTAATGACTCAAAATGTGAAATTACTGAATTCATATAAATTTAAACAAGTGTTGACTTTCTGTCCTCATTGTTTCAATAATTTGGCAAATGAACTCCCAGATTTTGGAGGGCATTATCGTGTGATACATGGAGTTGATTTTGTTTCTAAACTTCTTGATGATGGTAAAATCAAATTAGATACCTCAAAACCAATGGATATAACATATCATGACAGCTGCTACCTTGGTAGACACAATGGAATCTATAGTGCACCTAGAAAAATTATGAATCACTTTTCAGGGGTTAACTTTGTTGAAATGGATATGAATCAAGAAAAGGGACTTTGTTGTGGTGCTGGAGGTGGACGTATGTTTTATGAATTAGAAGGAGGTAGTGATATAAACAAAATGAGAATATCTCAAGCTGAAAGTACTGGTTCAGATTTTATAGGTGTATCATGTCCATTCTGCGCTATAATGTTAGAAGATGGGAAGAAAAATATGGATTCAGATATTGAGATTATTGATTTAATGGAAATTGTTTCAACTAGGCTAATAACAACTTAACTTAATTAAGAAGATTTATCTGGATTAATATCTACTGCTGAATCTTTTTGCTCATTCAGATTAAGATTATCAAATTCGGGTTTAATTGGGTCATTCGTTAATTCTTTTGCTTTATTAGTATTAAGACTATCAATTTTGCTCTGATCTGTCGTGCTTACATTTTTATTTTTTTGTTCGATAACTATTACTAAATCTGTTTGGTCATCTACGTCATTTGGTTCTACTTTATCAAGATCTGATTTAGTGATCAAGCTTTCTTGAACCTCTTTTTCTAACCTTTCTTTTTCTTCTGTTATTTGTTCAAGCCTTTCAATTTTATCTATTTCTTCTTCAAGAAGTGCTTTTTCTTCTGCTTCTCGAGCTAATCTTGCCTTTTCCTCTTCCTCCATATATGAATTTAATATGGATTCAACTTGATCTAAGATTTTTTGGGTCTGAGATGAGCTTCCTTTCTTTATTATTTCATTTACTTGTTCCTTGGCTTCCTCCAAAACTTCTAGTATATTCTTCTTGTCAACTGAACGTGTTCTTTGTGAAGACAATTCTAAATTTAAGATCGTGAGTTGAGCCTGAATTTGGTCAGCAACTTCACCTTCACTATCTTTTATTTCCTGTTGTCGTTCATGTAAGGTTATATTGTCCTCGTCAAGACCAAGATCTAGAATCACAGTAGTGTACATTTCTAATTCCTTGATTAATGATCTCATTCTTTCTCTTCGACTGACAATTTCCATTTGTAAATCATAGTATATTTGAGTCAATCTGTCTCGTAATGGTATTGTTAATTCCTTGTACTCATTTATTGTCAATTCTTGAAGATCTCTTTCCTTCTGATAAAATGCAAGTTTGGATATAATTATTTTACGTTCTACTAATAAATCTGATTTACGATTAGAAAGGTTAATCGATTTGGTTTTCATGCCCACCCATTTAAGAGTACTTCCTTGCACAATTGTCATTATGAGCAATCCTAATAATATACTAGATAGGAAAACTTGGGGATCTATAATCGCGGAGCCTCCTTCAAACAATAAAAATGTTTGATATGCAATTATTGCTAATACTGCAGTTGCAAGTCCCCTCATACCACCCCAAGCAATAAATATGCTTTCATTTTTAGTTAACTTACTCGGATATCTAAGCATGTATACAACTACAACAAATCGGCTCCCTAATGTGATAATTGCAAACAATAGAGCCAATCCCAGTGCTAGCCAAAATTTGTGAAAACTGAACAAAGTCCCAAAAGCTCCAAAAGCAACAATTTCACTGATTTCTGAAATCCCACCAGTAAATTCATGAATATGTGATTTTTCATATCGAGGAAACTTAAAGAATTGTGGATTTCCAAATACAGCACCTGCTGTAAGTGATGCAATTGGTGCACTGATAATTATACTAGAATCATGGAGAAATACCGGAATTACAAAAGATAAACTTACTAAAGCCAAAGCTAGATAACTTGTTTGAACGAAATGATCTAATTTTTGATTGATTTTTAGGAAAATCAGTCCCATAGAATAACCCAGCAGTATACCTCCAAAAAAGGAAGTGATCATGTGAAATATAATAATAATAGAAAAATTAATATGTCCAGTTTCTGCAGCAATGAGGAATAATTCAGTAACAATAACAATTGCCACCGCATCATTTAGCGCACTTTCCGATCCGATAATATTTTCCTCTTTTTGTTTAAGTCGTAATCCACCTTTGAACATAGAAAATGTTGCAGCTGGATCCGTAGGGGCCATAATTCCAGCAATTAAAAGGGCGATAAAAAAATTTAACGGTGTTAAAAGACTAATTATTGTAGCGAAGAAGATTGAACTTAGTATGACTGCCCCAAAGGCCAGAATAAGGACTGTTCGCAAATTTTTTCTAAAAGCACTTAGACTTAATTCTAGTCCTTCCTTAAATAATACTAATGATAGTGCAAATTCAGCGATGAATAGAACCAATTCAGGATTCGCGATTGTGTCTATTATCACGTCCAAAGATGTAACTATGGCTAATTGACCAAGTAAAACACCAAAAAGAATTAAAGCGATCAATCTAGGAAATCGGGCATTTCTTTTACTTAATTTGTCGCTAAATAATCCAGTAAGTATCAAAAGTGAAAAGTCAGCGAGAACTAATACAGTGGTACCTACCATTTTACTACATTTGAATTTGATTGATTCTTACTTATTAATCTTTATATTCTCCATATTCTTGGAATAAGATTGAAAAGATTATTTTTATAAGATGCTTTTCTAAGCTACTGAGTCTTTATCTTCTTTATTTCTTCAATTAATTTAGGCATTACAGCGAATAAATCACCAACTAGACCATAATCAGCAACTTTGAATATTGGTGCCTCTTCATCTTTATTTATTGCCACAATTATTTCTGAAGTACTCATTCCTGCCAGATGTTGGATAGCACCGGATATACCTACCGCAACGTACACTTTTGGTGATACAAATTTTCCTGTTTGTCCAACTTGATCGGAATGAGGTCTCCAACCGGCATCAACTACTGCTCTTGAAGCACCTACTGCTGCACCTAATTGCTCTGCCAGAGATTCAATTAAATTAAAATTTTCAGGTCCACCAGTACCCCTTCCACCAGACACTATGATATCAGCCTCTGTGAGCTCTACTCGATCTGTAGAAGCTGCTAACACTTCTGCAAGTTTCATCATATTATCTGAATCTATTAATTCCGCTGAAACATCCTCGGTTGAGGCTTGTCCACCAGTCTCTAGGGGAGTCTACTTGATTTTGGACCTGGTATCTTGGGGATCTTCCACTGTCTTGCATATTGGTCCAATTTTATCCATTGACCATGCAAGACTCAGATTGACCTGCAACTAAATTATCTGAAGTATTGGTGCCTCTTCATCTTTATTTATTGCCACAATTATTTCTGAAGTACTCATTCCTGCCAGATGTTGGATAGCACCGGATATACCTACCGCAACGTACACTTTTGGTGATACAAATTTTCCTGTTTGTCCAACTTGATCGGAATGAGGTCTCCAACCGGCATCAACTACTGCTCTTGAAGCACCTACTGCTGCACCTAATTGCTCTGCCAGAGATTCAATTAAATTAAAATTTTCAGGTCCACCAGTACCCCTTCCACCAGACACTATGATATCAGCCTCTGTGAGCTCTACTCGATCTGTAGAAGCTGCTAACACTTCTGCAAGTTTCATCATATTATCTGAATCTATTAATTCCGCTGAAACATCCTCGGTTGAGGCTTGTCCACCAGTCTCTAGGGGAGTCTACTTGATTTTGGACCTGGTATCTTGGGGATCTTCCACTGTCTTGCATATTGGTCCAATTTTATCCATTGACCATGCAAGACTCAGATTGACCTGCAACTAAATTATCTGAAGTATTGGTGCCTCTTCATCTTTAT
>MDVR01000049.1 GCA_001940725.1 Candidatus Heimdallarchaeota archaeon LC_2
GCTTTTCTTCTTTCCATTAATGAGCAAGGAACAACCTTAGATGTATTTTCGATAGATATCGCAGTCCCTGCATTTTTTGTTGCTTGGCTTGGGCCGGTAGTTCATTTTGTTTTTGCACTTTTTAAACATAAAAAATATATTATGGAAAAACAAAATAATCAAAAAATGGGATGGGGTGAATATCTATCAGGATTTATTTAATTTAAATATAAAACCATTATTTTTTTCGCTTCAATCTCAGTATTGAAAGAAAGATGATTAAAGGCTATGGTGATAATGGCTAATCAGTGAAACCTGAACTTATTTCTGTTATTGCTAAATTAATTGGAGATAATACAACCGATGTCGAGTTAACTTACTTTGGATCAGAATTATTGGCAGGAATCGACTTACATGGATTAGGTGCAGGTTTAAGTTGGTTAAAAGACAAAGGACTGCATTTTAATAAACACGAGAGTGATGAGAGAACAATTAAATATTCAATTACTATCTCAATGGAATCTAATTGTGAATTCAGGGCACGATCTTATATTATTGATGAAGATTACTGGGAAACAAACAACCATAAATTGTCAAGAATGGAGGATGGATCTATTGAAATTGAGACTAGTCAGGAAACTTTCGACAAAATTACTTTCACCCCTTCACCTCCTAATCCCTTTATACCAGAGTTAAAAGCTATTGTTTTACAAAACGTATCTAAAGAATCAAGTCTGATAGAAATTAAATATGAAACGAATGAACCAGTAACTGGTATAGAGCTTCATGGTGCAAACGAAGGACTAAGTTGGTTAAAAGATCAGAGTAGAAAATTAAAAAAAGGCGAAACACCACCTGATAAATTGACAGACCAAATAGAGGAATTAGATCAAAATGAAGGAACATTGTTTTCAGTTGAAATGGAGTTAGTTGCATTAGTTGAATTTAAAGCCCGTTCTTTTAATGAAAGAGGTGATCATTGGGAAGGGGGTGAAAACCATAAAATTCAAAGAAGAAAAGATGGAACAATTGTAATCATTGATGAAATTGAAATGAGTAGTGATTTTATATTTATTTCACTTTTACCTTTAGAAAACAAACCATCATTGGAATCTGCTTTGACGCGGCTATCTCTTGAAGATGAAATCCCTTCAAGTTTGTTCCAATATTTAATTGATACAAGTGTCTGGTTTAATGCTTACTATCAAGATCCTTTGGATCAAAATTTATTTGATTTAATCTCTAGAATGATGCGATTTATTAGAGAAAAACAAAGAGAGATATCATCATTTAGATTAGATAATTACATTAATCCTATTATAAAAGCTCTTCATAATTTATATGAGTCTGCAATTTCATTTCTAGAAGAAGATATCGAGATTTTAAAAAATACTTGGAAAGAACAATTATACCCAGATCTTTTTGAAACTATTCCTAACGAAATTGAAAGAATATTAAATTCGAATTTTCAATCACCGGAGGATAGGGAGAGAAGAAAACAAGAACTATGGAAATATAATTAATGCGATATTATTTCAATATGTAGTAGATACATGATCTTGTATTACTAATTTTTTGTATAGTTCAATATACATAGCTACCAAAGCTGAATGTGCAACCGCTTCTTCAAAAGCTTGACGTGGGTTTGTTTCTTTCTTTCTTAGTCTATGACTTATCCAATTAATAACTCCGAAAATAATCTTTAATGGGAAAATTATAACAACAGCTAATTTGGAAAAGAATAATTTAATCTTCCTTCGAATTTCCCAGTTTCGCTGTTTTTTGATTTCTTCTTTTTCCTCACTAGTCGGTTTATTTTGTCGTTTTTCCTTAATTTTATTGGGGATATTATGAATTGTATTGAAAATTTCACTATACCTTAATACAGCTAGATTCCGTACTTCTTGATTTAATACACTTTCTCCAATAATATCAAATACCCTGTTAGCATATTTATTGAATGCGATAATCAAAACAATGGGGATGGCAAATATACCCAGAAGCAGATTTTTTGTTAAAGATATTACTCTTTCTTTTCTGCTTCTAACAATATAGTGATCCTTCAAAAACTGTCTGGCACCAAACGCTAATCCAGTACATGTTTGACCCAATTCATTAGGATCTAGCATAGATTCATACTTTTGTTCCATCATTATCACACCACGCATTGCTGATGCTATCATAATATTTGACACCATGTCGTCATCCATCTGTCCAGCGTCAATCTTGTAACCAATGAGTTTAAGTGTTTGTTCACCGGTTTCTAAATCAAAGTGGTTGGCTTTAGCAAATTCTGTTACTGCTTCTTTTCTTTTCCAAGGTTTAAGACTAAATTCATGCTGATAATAAGTTAAGGCGAATTCCCTTGCTTTTCCCTCTCTGACATTCCTAAAATCTAATTTACTCAATTTATGGGTAGTTGAATCCATTAATGATTCGATCATTTTTCTGGTTTTTCTTGGCACTGCTGAAGCATTTTTGCCTAAAAGAGAATTTATATTATCAGAAATTTCAGTCAATTGGTCATTCATTTCTCCTTTAAATTCTTCAAGTGTATGGGCGTCAACTGGTGGTAGATCAAGTAAAAGAAATCCTGCTGATGCAGCCATGAATGGTATTGCAAAGATTTCCTCTATTATTTTGAAAAAAGCAGCTCCACGATAATTACCATGATGCAATGAGAATTCTTTAGCAGCACCAGCTAATCCATAAAATGGACCAAAAAATCCAGAAAATGTCGCTAGTGCTAATCCCAAGGACCCAAATAAAAGGATAAGAACCTGAGGTGGAACCCCAATATCAATAGCCCATGCAAAAACTCCAAATGCAATTACAATTGCTGTTAATCCAAAATCAATCCCTTGACCAATACTTTTTCTTAATGCATAACCTTCTCCAATGTCATTGACTTCATTAGACATTGTACCTAATTTTTCTAAATCAAACTCAATTTTTATTCTCTCAGGGTCTGCCATGGTATTTGCAATATTCAATATTAATGTACGTAATGCATCAATATAGGGTACTAATTCTTGAATTTTAGGCGGAAAAATCAGATCAATTAGGAATATTAGAAAATATGAAATCAAGGCCACAAATAATGTAGGAATGGTAATAATGATTGTTAATGGATTTTCAGTTTTTTGAGTTGAATTGACAAACAGGTATAAAAATATAAAAGATAAAATCGAATAAAATCCAAAAATATAGTCATTCCACCATCCTGATTGAGCAATTATCTTTCCCATCCATAGACCCAAAAGAGCAAATATATTGAGCATCATAGATGTGGCATTTAATTTTTGGAAGTATTTAGTTTCATATTTTAAAATTCTGAGAATAATATTTGCAACATTTGTAATAGTTAACAACAAAAGTGCAGGGTATATTGTCCACAAAGCTATGGGGTTGAGAAATTTTGGATTTGGAATCAATGATAAAAATGTGAATATTCCTAATAATAAAGCAACAATATCAGACCCAATCCATCCTTTCATCTATATCATTCAGTTTTTTAAAATTATTAATACTTTTTTAGGAAATAGATGATACTTGACTTTTCTTAACCTAGATATTTCCATTATAAACTAGTTTTCTCTTATTTGTTATCTTAAATTAGGTATCATTACCTAATTATAATTTTCATTTTGTAAGATAGAAATAACACTGTTTTTAATTTAGCCTTCTCATTTTTTGATGTGTTAACCCCTAGATTAGAAGAAGAGATAGCTTCTTTTAGCAGAGAATTAAAGGGAAAGTTGAATGAATCATTATTATTGATTCTCCTAATTAAAAACTATGATGCGGCAATAGAATCAAAGAAAACCCGATCCCGGGGATTTCGAGGAAGAAAAGATAGATTATTAGTAAGGGAAGGATTAACAACTGCTGTTGTTGCCAAAGAATTGAACATGAATCAATCAACAGTTGGTACTACAGTTAATAGACTAATGAAAAGAGGATTGGTCACTCATTCAAAAGGCAATCCAATAATTACTACAGATAAAGGTAGAATTGCTGCAAGAGAACAAGTAAGACATCACCGATTACTGGAAGTTTGGCTCACCAATAGCTTAGGTTTATCTCCAGATGGTGCTCACGAACAGAGCATAAAATTGGCATTAATTTCCAATTGTGAACTTATCAATACAATTGATAAAAGGTATGATCAACCTGAGAGATGCCCTTGTGGGGATGAAATTCCAAAATCAGAAATATGTGGAAAAGATTTACTCTCTTAAATGTTAAGTCCTCATCATACCTCCAAGGAGTTCTTGTAACCTCTCCATTACTGGGGTTACCATTAAAGCAACTTCAGCTCTAATAGTCTGCTGAAATTTTTTTCCTGTAATTAAATCGTCAACTTGTGTCTCGATATCCTTCAAATTTGTTACCGCATCCGAGATTTCCATTTCAAGTTTAGAAATTCTATTCTTAAGATTTTCTTCAAGTTGGGTAACCACAATATTTTGCGAAAGTTCCGCCATTGCTAATTTATCACTTGCTCTCGCAATTTTATTTCCTACGTCTCCATCATCTTTATGACTGGATTCTAAATAGATTCGAACCGATCGATTGATTAGATCAGTTAGGGTAAAATTTTCAATTAAACGCACTTTATCTTGGGCATTTTTTTTCAGATCTTTATCCATCCAAAAAGTCGTCGCAGACTTGTTCTCTCGAGACTTTAATTTAGACACATTAATAATTTCAATAGTTTTCATTAAAAGAAATCGATTCTCAAAGAATTTTTTGATTATCTTCTGATTACAATTGTATCTTCATTTAATTAGACTTTGAAATTTTTTCTCGACAAAGGTATCTATCATTTTACTAATCTTATTCACGGATCCAGTGAAATTAATAATTTCGTCAATTAAATTATTTTGAATATAGGTAGCCAATTCTTGCATTCTTTGTGTTACAAGGTGTCCGGTTTGATTTACAAGGGTGATAACTTTAAAATTTTCCTTCATTTCAAACAAAATAGTTGTACCCTCATCATTTTGTATTTGTTTAATTGTGTTATCAGTCAATTCGGTCATTATTGATTGTACGCCGGATATAGCCATTGCAATGAGGGAGCGATTTGCTCTTTTTGATTGGCTTGCAGCAAATTTACTGTAAAGTTCATTACCATATGCATCTACTACAATCAACCATAAAACGCTATCTCTATTCATTAATCCATGAACAATATGTGATAGTATTGAAACAAATTGCATTAATTCTTCATCCTCAGGTAACACATCCTTCTTTTCATTGATAATATTTTCTAATTTTCTAGCAGATTTTCCCACAACATAAATTTCTTTATCCGAAAGAATGGGGTCGGCTTCCTCAGTTAGGTCAGATACTAAGACATTAACTTGATTCGCAGTATTAATTCCACTATTTCCAGGTAGATATTCATAAGAAAGTAAGATAATTCTGAATATTGAATTTAAAAAATTCATCATAATTCCTTTTTTTTCTTCATCGGGGATTAGATTCCAACTGGTTTCAATAATCTTGTTAATTCTAATTATATTATGGTAATCATCTTCGCATCTACTTCTAGAAAAAGGATTCAATCCTATTGCATTTCTCATAACAGCAGGCATCATTTTTTCAATTGTCTCTAACTTAATTTTTGAAGTTCTGATGGTTTTAATAATTCTATATAGTTCATCAACAATCAAACGATAAGTCTTCGAAGAATATCTGAATGATGTTAAAAACGCACTAGTAATCTCTTTTAAGACTTTGTAAGAAAATAATTTGATACTACTGTCCGGGTAAACGATTTCAATTTCACTAAGTAAGGCTGAAAAAATAAATTCAGATTCAGAATAACCTCTATTTTTGAGTGATTGATTCAACAATTTCACAAGTTTTGATGTTTTCATGCCTCTTCTCATGAATTCTCTGGTTTCAAAAAGAACATCAAGCGCATCATATACAGAGACTCCTGATTCAATAAGATCTGTGATAATAACATCCGCAGAAAAGGGAATCATGTTTCCATCTCTCTCTACTTCTACTAATTCCTCATCAAAGAATTTCTTTAAATTGGAACTAGGGGAAAGTTCTTTTTCTGCCATCTCTGATTTAGATAGACTTTCTCAACTTAATTAATCGATCGAATATACGAATAATAATATCCTAATAATGTCTGGTCAAACAACCAATTAAGTTCCAAATGAACAATGAAACCTACTTTACTGATGATTTACACTCCTTGAAAAAATACTGGGAAGATAAAGACCGCGCAATACGATTCCTTGATGGAGGCACAAGGACCTCTGCCTTACAAGTTCTTGTTAAACGTGTTGAATTAGATATTCATCAAGGGAGCTGGCTTGATACAGGGACAGGAAGTGGATTTGTGCAAACTCTAATTGATACTACTGTGGTGCCAACACTATTCATAGGATTGGATTTTTCTGGAATTATGCTGCGTACTCAACAATCTCCATATGGTGAAAGAGTAATGGGAAGCACATTTCAGTTACCATTTCGAAGAAATTCATTTAATATTGTTACAAATATATTTTCTTTGAGTGATTATCCCGAAATTAAAATTGCTTTTATTGAGTTAGGAAGAGTAGTAGATACTGCAGGTTCACTTGTACACCTAGATTATGCAATAGGCGATGATTACTGGGAAAGAAGAAAACAAAATCACAATAACTTGGCAGATGATGGATCTATTATTGTAGGTAATATTAATTTGCGATCCCTTGAACAAATAAAAAAATGGTCTCCAGAGGATATGCGAATAGTCTTTCAAAAATATCTAGAATCCATAGTGAAAACAGCTTCCATATCTGCCTTATTCGAACTTCCTAAAGAAATTACAAGAAAATTTATCCTCACACAATTTTATAAATATCGATCAAAGAAGTAGCAAATCAAAAACTTTGGTTAAATCGTTTGGCTTCTCTGCAAATACATAGCTAATTGCTTCAAAGCCTATACTCCCTTGATCAACAACAACGAATGGTTTATTTATTGGTGGGAAATCATTATTCTCTCTCAATTCAATCATATGATTCTCATAATTTTTATCAAATCCCTGATATTCAAAATACGATATTCCAGTTTCTTGCAATTTCTCAATTAACCATTCAGTAGTTTTAATTCCAGCTAATCCCGAGATATTGGGAAAATATTTTCGTGTGATTAACAATAATTTGCTCATTGTCTGTGAGGTACTAAATATTGGAATTTCTGTTGATGGTAATCCTGTTTTTCTTTTTATAATTCTTCCTGGAAAACCTGCGATATCATCTTGGCTCTTCATATCAGAGGTACCTATAACAATTTGTAAACCAATTTCCGGAATAAGATAATTATATTTTGTTGTATTTATCAAATTTTTGAATATGAGCTGCAATTGGTTAATAATATTTTCTCTATCAATTTGAAGCACAATTAATTTCTCTGATGTCAAGCACCGGGTGCAATTTTCCTCAAGATGTGGATTTAATAATTTATGATAATAACAGGTTCCACCCCCTTGTCTTAATTTTTTGCAACTTTGACATGCGATACTAATCGATTGTGGGATACCCTCATTACCCTGTGTATCAAGAATTTCTCCGATTTGTGTACCAATCTGCTGTGCTTCTCTAAGAATTATTTCGGGTATTTCAGAATTGGTATTATGTTTTCTCTTTAAATAACTACTTACAATAGGTTGACTTACTTGTAAAAGATCAGCAATTGATTGCTGTGAATAACCTTTTTTATATAGATATTTGGCAGCATCGCTCCTTAATCTAGCCAAGAACGGTTCGCTAATTATTTCGCAAGGGAATCTCATATTAATCAAATTATAAGTGGGTTATATTAGGGTATCATATTTTTTATATATAAATATTCCCAACAGGTTATAGATGAACAAATCCATTGCCATTGGATCTTCGGTAATATTGGTTTTAGCTGTAGTTATTCCCGGTTATTTTATTTTTGTCAATTTGGATAATAATAGAAGTCTAACTATTTACACCTACGACTCATTATTGGCAGATCCTGGATTTGAGTTTGATCGTGCATTTGAAAAATTTGCAGGTTTGGAGAATGGTTCTGTAAAAGTGGTTTACTTTTCAGACGCAGCTAGTGTTTTGAATAGGGCAATTACAGAGAAAGACAGTCCTATAGCAGATATTTTGATAGGAATTGATAACGTATTGGTCAATAAAGCAAGAGCAAATGATATTCTAGAACCCTATCGTCCAATTGAACATCTAAATATTATTTCTAGTCTTGTGGATGGATTAGCATCTGATTATCTGTTAACTCCCTATGATTACGGGGTCATCTCACTGTGGTACATTAATGAACGTCTAGAAGGAACTCTAGATCCAGATAATTTAATACTGACCGATTTAATAGATTCAACTATAGCACGGCAAATTATTGTAGAAGATCCAGCTCTATCAAGTCCTGGATTAGGATTTTTATTACATACAATTTCTATCTTTGGTGATGCGGAGACTGGCATTAAAGGGGTAGTGGATGGTGATTGGAGACAATTTTGGAGTGATTTATCTGATGAAGATATAAGAATTGTGCCTTCTTGGGGTACAGCAATTGACTTGTTGTATACTAAAGAAGAAGGCAGGCCTGTAATGGTATCTTATACGTCAAGTCCCGCATATAGCTCTTGTTTGTTCGATGATAGAAGTACAACTTCAGTTTTAAGTCATGAAATGGGTACTACCTGGGGTTGGAGACAAATTGAGGGAATAGGCCTAGTAAAGGAATCAGAAAACAAAGATCTCGGTAAACAATTTATTGATTGGTTTATATCAAATGAATTACAATCAGAGATTTATCAAAATCAGTGGGTATATCCAGCAATCAAAAATATTACTCCTCCGAGTTGTTATGATTCAGTAATACCATTCGACAGTATCACACCTTTAAATGATTTTATTCCTCAAAGCATACTCGCAGAAAATTTAGACTCTTGGTTAGACGATTGGGAGCAAGCAGTTACTTAATTCTTTTTTGACGAAGGGAGATTTATTGGAGTCTGTTTAAGTGAAAATAATAAATGTTAGGCTGATTGGTTTAATTTCACCAGTTTTCTTCTTCCTAGGATTTTTCTTTTATTGGCCATTAATCGAAGTTTTGAGATTAGGTTTTTCTAACGATTTTGAGGCTTGGAAATCTTTGATAACCAATTCTCTTTTCTTAAAATTCCTTTTTTTCACAATTACTCAAACTATATTTACAGTTATTTTTTCTGTCCTTATTGGATTATTGATTGGATATCTTTTAGCAAGGAAAAACCCATATTTTAGCGATATCATGCGTTCAGCAGTTACCGTGCCATTTTTGTTTCCACCTTTGGCCATATTATTAGGATTTGTCGTGATTTTTGGCAGATATGGACTCATGAATAAGGTTTTCCTTAATCTTATTAATTTTGATCCCTTTACCTATTGGGGTATAGTTGCTGCTCATGTTTTGTATAATATTTCGGTAATTGCAAGAATTTCAGAAGCAGCATTAAATTCAGAACCTGATTCTTATCATGTAGTAGCGAAGACATTGGGTGCAAGTAATTGGTATAGGTTTAAAACAATAACCTACCCACATCTAAAACCGTCTTTGGAATCAGGAATATTACTGGTTTCACTATATTCATTTAATTCTTTTGCAATTGTACTTATCCTAGGTGAGGTTAAATTACAGACTCTTGAGGTTATGATATATCGGCAATCGTTGATAAAATTGGACTACACAACTAGTTCAATGCTTGTAGTAATACAACTGGGAATAAATTTACTGATAATTCTTTTTTATACAAAGAGAGTAAAATATAATGATCAAAGCTTGTCGTCACAAGATATAAATAAAACAGATCTCCCACGAAGTATCAAATCAACTATACTTCTTGGTTTTCTTATAATGATTTCCTGGTCCCCTGTAATAATAATTTTACGAACGGTAATCAATGAGTATAATTCTTCACCTTCTTTTGTTAAGGATAGGCTACTTTCAGGAGGATATGATCGATTACTAGGGACTTCATCATTGAGAGTTCTTCTGAATACAGTATTTTTTGGACTATTAGTTTCCATATTTGCATTAATTTTTGGCTTCTTGATGATTCTAGCTTTTGAACAATTAAAAAATCCTGCAGTTGGAGAAAAATTCTCTCTACCTTTGATTCTCCTACCCATGGGTACTTCAGCAATTACATTAAGTTTAGGAATCCTCCTCACACATGGAAAATATGATAGTTTCAGTGATCTCGTTTGGATTTTTATAATAAGTGCTCAATTAATTGCAGCCTTACCCTTCACTTCTAGAATTATGTTTTCAAGTTGGAAACAGGTTCCTAAAGATTTAATTCTAGTTTCCAAGACATTGGGTGCTAGTAATTGGCAAACTTTCGAAAAAGTAATTTATCCTTTCATGAAGTCAGCATTATTGGTTTCCTTTATTTTCGCATTTGCAATCTCAGTCGGTGAATTTGGAGCTACTTTCTTCTTATCTAGAGGTGAATGGGTTACCTTATCATTAGCTATTCATAAGATGTTTAACACCCGAAATATTCTTCTTCCAAATGTTTATGCGTTAATACTTATTATGACGGCATTTTTATCATTTTTATTAATAGAGAAAATTGGGAGACTGGAGATGAAAATATGAAAATAAGTTTGGAAAATATTAGGTTGACCTTCGGGTCTAATATTGTATTAGAAGACTTATCTTTAAACTTTAAATCAGGTAAAATCAATTGTCTTTTAGGCAGATCTGGATCCGGTAAAACTAGCATTCTTCGTATAATTGCTGGTGTTTCTCCTATATTCACCGGTTCTGTATTTTTTAATGGTAAAGATGTTACCCAATTTCATCCTAAACAACGAAATTTGGGTTGGGTTCCCCAAGAACAATTGTTATTTCCAGGACTTGATATTAAAGCGAACATTGAATATGGATTAGTTGCTCGAGGAATTGCAAAAGAAACTCGAAATAAGCGAGTATCCGAAATCGTTAAACTTGTAGGACTAGAAAACTTAATTAATAGATCTCCGAGTAGATTAAGTGGTGGAGAGAGACAAAGAGTTGCTTTAGCTAGGGCAATAGCTCCGGAACCGTTGGTGTTACTCATGGATGAGCCTTTTAGTTCTCTAGATGCTCCTGAAAGAGATCGTTTATCCATTTTATTTAAAGAAATCCAATTAGAAACAGGTATTACGTCTGTCCACGTCACACACTCAGCACGAGAAGCTGAAATGATAGGCGATAATATTTTTATTTTATCCAATGGTAATATAGCTCAAGAGGATACTGTTTCAGAAATATTCTATAAACCAAAATCAATTGAAGTTGCTCGAATTTTGGGAATTAACAATTTAGTTGAATCTGGACAATTTGAAGGTTTGGAATATTCAGCGATAATTCCTGATAAAGCCATACAAATAAATAAAGGAAATTTCAGAGCGATAGTTATTTCTTCAACAAGGGAGAAAATACACCTCATATTGGAACCAAAAATTCAACTAACAATCCAAAATAAAGATAAAGCAAAATATGTACCTGGAGATAAGATAAATTTACAATTGGATAAAGAATTGTTCTACCGATTATAATCAATTACTATCAAAGAGATCAATTATTTTGAATTGTTCAACATCTACCAATCCTCGATCTGTTAATTTTAATTTTGGAATTACTGGTAATGCCATGAATGATAATGACATGAAGGGTTCTGAAACACCAAGACATATTTCTTTTGATATTTTTTTCATCTTTTTCATCGTATTTGCAATCTCAATCGGTTCTTTTGTAGACATTAAACCTGCATAGGGTAGTGCTAATATTTGTTTTTCAAAATTACCATTCCTTTTAGTTACAATGGTTTGTCCTCCCTTTGCCTTTAAAATTTCTTTAACCGCTTCTGACATACATTCAGGTGAATTACCTGTGATCAGTAGTTGATGTGAATCGTGGGCCACAGTGGAAGCGACAGCAACTTCTCCTTTGAAATTAAATCCTTTCACCAATGACTGAGCAAAATTACTTGTCTTAGCATGACGATCGAGTAGAAAATAATATGCAAGATCTTCATTTTCCTCAAGAACAACCTTATTTTCCTCGATTTTTACTGATTCAACAAAATGATCAGTAACTAGGGAGTGATTTATTACTCCAATAATATGTGCATTAACCCTTCCTTCTTCCATATTTTTCGGCCCTTTTACTACAAAATCTTTTAAACTTGGAATGAATTTAGGTTTCACTGTATTCAATGCCCAATCGGGATAATTTCTCTTTGGAAGTATCATAAGTAATTTTTTATTATGAGCTACATGAATCCCTCTTGAAACAACATCAACTGGTTCAAAATCTCTTAGATTATTTACCTTAACGATATTTGCCATCTTTCCAGGCGAAAGTGCTCCTAAATCCGGTCTTAGTAAGTGTGCTGCAGGATTGGTTGAACAGATGCGAATTGCAGTCATAGGATCTAACCCAATTTCATTAACTAATAATCTTAATGAGTGATCTATATGACCTTCATCAATTAGATCATCTGCATGTTTATCATCTGTACAAATAATTACCTGATCCCATGGATTACTGGCATGACTCAATTTCTCTTTAATTCCAGTTGCAAGATGAAGCAGGTTTCTTGCAAAGCTCCCCTCCCTTAATTGAATTTTACATCCTGCTCTTAATTTTCCAATAGCTTCATCTACGGTAAATGTTTCATGACAGGAACTAATTCCAGCCGTAATATATGCCTGAATCTCTTTACCCATTAATCCTGGTGCATGACCCTCTCTTACTTTTCCAGCTTGCTCTGCGTACGAAATTTTCTTAATAACTTCTTCATCAGTGTAAATAACACCTGGAAAATTCATCATTTCAGCTAAAGCAAAATAACTGTCACTTTCGAGTAATGGTATATATTCCTCAGCAGTAATTATATTTGCTCCTGTTTCCAGAGTAGGTGCAGCAGGCACACAACTTGGGATTTCAATAAGAAATTCTAATGGTAGGTTTTTAGTTTCATCAATATATAATTCTAAACCAGGGATTCCCAAAACATTCCCAATTTCATGTGGATCAACCGCAACAGTTGTTGTACCAAGAGGTAGAGCTACTTTAGTAAAATTAGTAGGTGTCATGAGGGTTGATTCGGTGTGTAAATGAGAATCAATCAATCCAGGTAGTAGATATGAATCAGTACAATCGATTTTATTGACTGACCCATATTTCTCATAAATATCTGATATATCACCTGTTCTTATTATACGATTGCCTTTTATTGCAATATCCCCTTTATATATCTCCCCTGTGAGTGTATTTACTATTTGACCACCATGTAAAATGAGATCTGGCGGTAACTCACCCATGGAGGATTTTATATGTGTTTCAATTTCTTTAGGAGTTCTAAAATTTCTCACATGTATTTCATTCGGCCTCAAAATTTAAACATCTTGAACAAAACATGCTTTTAATACAAACTGGAACATTTTGTTTGAAAAATTTCCCAATCGGGTAAAGTGTAATTAGCGAAACGTAATTATTTATCATGGAGTATAGTCAATAGAGATTATATGATAAATTTAGGAACAGTTGACAAAGTAATTGACGTTACTCAAGAGGCTAAAACTGAAATCAAAAGACAATTAACCTTACATTCTGATCCTGATGCCGGTGTAAGAATTCATGTAGTAATGGATAGATATAGTGGTTTCGTTTTTGATTTAGAATTTGATTCAGAGGAAGAAGATGATTTTAAAGTTAGTATTGACAATATCCGTTTCCATGCTAATAAAATGTATTTGGATTACATTACAGGTATGAAAATTGATTTTGATGCAGCTATTCCTTCATTTATTTTTAAGAATGAGAATCCAAATTACAACTGTGTACCCGGTGCCAAGTTTGAATGTCCAACATGTAATCTCTATGACGATAGAAAAAACGATCCGGCATATAATTCTGCAATAAACACTTAAGAAATACTACAATACGATATAGTTTTAATTGACTGAAAAAAATATTCTAGATTAAGGTTGATATGATAAAATTCTTAGGGCTTGAGAGAAGGAATTGTCTTTTGGTTTTAATTGCTTGTTAGAAAGTTTTGCTTCTAACTTATCAATTGCAGTTACAATTTTTGCACGTACATTAGCCAAATCTTCATCTTCGAGGGCTTTGAATAAATGATCGAAAGAATTCAAATTTCCAATACCACCAATAATGTCAGCAGCAGCTATTCTGACATAGGGATTTTCGTCAGATAATGCATTATACGTGCCTTTATACACACGACTATTTTTTCTGGAAGAAGAATAAAGATCAACAATTTTTCGCGTAGATACCATTCTTAATTCTCTTACCGAGTCTGAATAGTCTTCAGGAAGTATTAAATCATCTGGAACTCCTAGAACACTTTCTTGAAGATCTCTAAGATCGAACTCACTCATTGACTAATATTTGTTTCACGAAATATTTATTGATCGATGTTACCTTGGGGTTATCTGGGTATTTTTATTCAACGGGGTCTGTTGCACCACCAGGATTTGACGGAGCTTTCTCCCAATCCTCAAGGAATTGTAAGGCTTCTTTTGAGTTATGTAAAAATGCAAATTTAGCAACTTCTTTTCCCACTCCTATTAATCTAGCTTCTAAATTTTTATCATTTAATTCACCAGATTCATTAAAGGCACTGCTTGCCCTAGGTATCGATACCTGATCTGGCAACACCCATCCATGGAGTTGACGTCCTATTGTTCGAAGTCCATTCAAGGTATTTGTTGCACCTAATGAACCACCTGACACACCAACCAATCCAATCAATTTGCCTTGAAATTCCTCAAATCCTAACAAATCTAATAAATTCTTTAACACACCAGTATAAGATCCATGGACAGAAAAGTTAGTTTTTCAATTGAGAAGTGGTGAAATTGTTACAATTTCACTTACAATATACTGTCATCCTGTTTATATTAGATGAGTGTAAGAATAAAGTGAGACTAGGTCGATTTCTTAAATCAATAAGGATTTTAAGAATACACCGAAGGCTGGATCTCGCAAGAGAAAAGGAAGTCCATATACAGTAAAAAAGAAAGTAGCGATTTTCTGTTCCTGTATCCGTCGTTACGAGCTGCATGTCTATCAAATCTTGATGGATGTTCGAGAATGATCTTGCAATGGTCAAAAAGTATGAAAATCCCATCTTGGTCGAGTTAACTTACTCGAATAAACCAAGTGGAAGTAAGCAATACTCTCCTTGCGGAGACAAGTATTATACTATTCCAGTGTAGCAACTGGAGGATACGGTGACGTTTGTATTATATTCGCTGAACATACAAGAAAAGTTAATTTTTCAGATCATGATATTCTGGTGACCCTATTATCACACCATGGGATTCTTTGAGTATTTTAGAGATTTCAAGGACATCCGGAGAATTATAGCTTTCTTTAGAATCATCACAAAATGGTATTGTATAATTTCTCAAATCAATCATCTGAGTCTCAGTATTCAACTCAGCAGCTCCCTCTAGTGCAATTTTAAGTGCCATTCGAGTATAACTTTTTTCTCTAAGACTTCCACATAAAGCTAAAATTTTAATTCTCGATTGCTGTGGTTTTTCCATTAATCCACATCTTTCTTGGTAATATAATTTATTACTGATGATCTAACCGTTATTTAGTCAAATCTAAATAATGATTTTTCACGTTCCACAAACACTATCAGGCGTCACCACCACTTCTTGCGAAGTTAATAATGTTCTCGATTTATTTGATAAATCCGTGTTTCTGTCATCTTCTCCCTCACTCGATTGAACGAAAAATGAGATCAGCAAAGATGTGTTACCGTGATTTTTTACCACCGCTTGATCACTGGGAAACGGCGTTTCTGTCAGACAGATTAGAACTTCCTATGGTACAATTGGGTACATTCATAGTTTTCGGTTTCACAAAACCTAGTTCTTTAATGACTATTACTCACTTGAATATTTAAAGGACTGAGTTTAACTATTTTTAGTCAATGAAAATAACCGCTAGTTCATGCCAATATGAATTCTAAAATACCAAAAGGATCGGAATTAAACGGATATTTACTTATATTCTCAATCTGAGAATAACAAGTACACATATTAGAGATAGGTCAATGCATGCAAATAATGCTTCTAGATTTTCAATTGAACTCTTAAGAAGGGATAATAAAGATATCAATTTATTTGCTGAATATTCTCAAAGGTATGTTGAAGAAGTTGATAAAAAGCCAATTGATGATGAAATAAAAAAAATCAAATCAAGATCTCATATTGATCATTGTTGGATATTAAAGGATGATGAAAAGCTTGGTATTGTAAAAATTATTCGAGGAAATTTCTATAATTTAGGAGTTCCCTCTTATCTTGATAATGCTCAATTAAATGAAATATTATCAATTATTGAAAAAGATATTTTGTCATTTCATAATTTTAGAATAGAAGGAACTCTACATAATAAATATCTGCTCGTTGCTCTTGATAGAGGATATAATATAGAATTTTCTAGAAATAAAATGGAATTAGATTTATCAAATGTTGATAATTGTGTATCTTACACAACTTTGGATATCCAGACATATAAAAATCATTATTTTAGGGAATTAACAGACACTTATATTGATGCTTACCGTGGCAGTATAGATGAAAGAGTTGGAATGTTTGATCAAAGTATTGCGCACTCTGCTATTAAATCTATCTTGAACAACGATTTTGGTAAATTTCGTCCCGATTTATCTGGATTGGTATTTGACAAAAAAGAATTAATTGGTGGAATATTAATTACAATCTTAGAAGATTGTCCCTTCGTTGTCATTATTGGTTTGAAAAGAAAAAATCAGCTCAAACAAGTAGGACGTAAGTTAATGTCTTGGGCAATTGAAAATTCACAAAAACAAGGATACAACAAAATGAGACTTTGGGTCACCACAGAAAACAAAATCGCTCTGAAATTATATGAAAGTTTAGGATTTAAAGAGATATTAATTATAAATTCAGTTTACAAGAATTTTTAAAATTTCTTTTTTCCGTTAACCCAAACTTGGATAATCTTAGTATCCATGATCCCCTCAGGTTTCTCTCCAATATCCTTATCGACAACTATGAAGTCTGCAAAATAATTTTCTTTTAATTGACCCAATTGATTTTCCATCATGGTAGCAAAAGCTCCACCCTTTGTATACATATCCAAGGATTCATTGAATGATAATTTTTCTTCAGGTCTCCATATTTCGTTTTGGGGATTTTTTCTGAAGATTGCTGCATATATACCATGAAGGGGATTGGGGAGTTCAATAGGTGAGTCAGATCCACCTGCGATCGGTATCTGATTATTGAGAAGGGTCTTCCAAGCATATGCATATTTGAGTCTTTCATTTCCTTCACCTAATCGTTTTTCAACCCATTGGCTGTCTGTCGTTACAAATTGTGGTTGTATATTGGCAATGACGCCCAATTGAGACATTTTATTAATTAAATCTTGAGCAAGGATTTGACAGTGAGTCAGAATTGGTCTTTCATCTTTTGAAATATTCGCTTTTTCAAAAGATTTCAAAACCATTTCAGCAGCTAAATCGCCAATAGCATGAACTTCTAATCTGAAGCCTGCTTGTTTTATCCGCAAAACTTTCGCATCAAGATCATCTTGTTTATGAATTGAGACCCCCATTGCTTTAGTGTCACTATAAGGTTGCCTTAATGCTGCAGTTTGAGCTCCCAAGGACCCATCAGCAAATAATTTCACGCGATCGCAAGACAAAAAATTAATTCTAGAACTGGGTGTAGGTCTAATTTCTCTTTCAAGATCATTCTCAAATATGGTCAGAGCAACCCTAATTGGCAATTCATCATTTTTTTCTAATTCTTTGTAAATCTCCCAACAATTCGGATCATTAGTTTGTACCATTGTTAATCCAACTTCAACACATTTTTGTAAACCAAGTGTTATTATTTTTTTACGAGTTTTGTAATCTGTAATTTTAATATGATCAGTTACCAACGATAAAGCAGTCTCTTTTAATATGCCAGTGGGTACTTCGTGTTCATCTTTTTCAATGATACCACCAAGAGGATTTTCAGTTTTAGAATAAATATTTAATATTTCAAGAGCCTTTGAATTAACAACTCCAATATGATTACAAGCTCGAAATAGCAATACAGGTCGGTCATCTACAATCAAATCTAAATCTTCTTTACTAGGATATCTATTGTCTTCCATATAATCTTGATCCCAATTGTTTCCAATAATCCATTTCAAATCTTGATTTTTCTTGGAGTATTCGTGTAATTTATTTTGTAATTCAGATATTGATCGTGGTTTATTTAATCTTAATCTACTCAATTCCCTACCTAAGCCATAAACATGAATATGTGAATCAATTAATCCGGGGAAAACAAAATTACCATCAAGATCAATTTTTTCATCCGAAGCAGGATGATCTCCAATGCCAACTTCTTTGATTTCATTTTCGTCAAACAGAAGCCATTCCTTATATCCAGAATCAGTCCAAATTTTGCAGTTATGGATTAATTTACTCATATCTATTTTATTCCTTCTAGAAATATAAAAATATCTACGTCTATAAGTCGAAGCCATCAAAATTTTAATTCCATTAACTATGATGATTTATATGATTCGAATAGGAAGAAATTATGAGTGCAAGAGGACGAGGTTTCTCTAATATAATGAGGGTAGAGGAAATAAAACAGCTAGTTCAAGAGAGAGTACTCTATAATCCTAATTCAGAGCGAATATCCTCCATTCAAGCATTAGATAGGGTTCTAGCTGAGGATATTATTTCTAAAGTAAATTTACCTGGATTTAGAAGATCTGCCATGGATGGGTTCGCTGTACTTGCTTCAAGTACATTTGGTGCATCTGATACAAGTCCTATCCGTCTAAAAATCTCAGGTCAAGTAGAAATTGGAGATAAAACAGCTCCAATTCTACAAACCGGGAATGCAATCAGGATTTCAACTGGTGCCCCAATTCCACAGGAAGCTGATGCAGTAATAAAAATTGAAGATTGTGAATTAATTACAGACCTGGATCTAGATGTAATGTCAGCAGTGAATAGCGGAACAAATATTGCAAATGAAGACGAAGATATTAAAATTAATGAGCTGGTCCTTCCAATAGGTACTCTTATTCGTCCATGGGATATTGCAATTTTTGAATCAATTGGACAAAATCAAATAATCGTGTATTGTTTACCCAAAATTTCTGTATTATCTACTGGTAATGAATTGGTCACATCTGGTTCAATTCCAAACATTGGGGAAGTTGTAGATAGTAATCGACCGGCAATAAACGCGTGGTTGACAAAATTTAATGTAAATTTAGTAAAATCAGAAAGCTGTTTGGATGATATTGATCTTTTAAAAGAAAAGATCATTCAGTTGGCGGTCCAGAGCGATCTTATTATCACAACAGGAGGAACATCTGTTGGTACCAAAGATTACTTACCCGAGATAATTGTGAATATTGGTGAGTTATTTGTCCATGGTTGTGCAATTAGACCTGGTAAACCAGTTGCAATTGGATTCATAAATACGGAAAGCAAACGAAAAGTCCCAATTATTGCCCTCCCTGGTTACCCCTTAGCCGCATTCATTAATTTTGAGCTCTTTGTTGCTTCATTACTATCAAACTGGACCAAGATTGAGATTCCTTGGCAGAATCAAATCAAAGTTAAGTTAAAAACGAAGATTCCTTCACAAGCAGGTGTCCGTGATTTTGTTAGATTAAAGGAAACTTCAGCAGGGGCAGAGGTGATCCGTATCACTGGTGCTGGTATACTTTCCTCTTTAGTACATGCAGATTATATGCTAGAAGTTCCAGAAGATATTGAAGGTTATTCAGCAGGCGATATTGTATCTGTTAAAAAATTAAGGTGATATAGTTAATATGTCAAGAAAAATATTTAGAGAATTAATATCAGTTGAAGAAGCACGTACCAAATTTTATCAATACGCACCGCTAGATCTTGTTGGTGTAGAATTATTATCTCTTCTAGAAACACTTGGAAGAGTGTTAGCTGAGGACATATTTTCACCAATTGATGTCCCTCCTTTTGATAGATCAGCAATGGATGGATTTGCAGTAATTGCAAATGATACATTAGGTGCTGCAGAAGATTCACCAAATAATCTCGAAGTTATTGGAGATGTCCAAGCTGGATATGTTTTTGATGGATTAATAACTGGTGGCAATTGTGTCGAAATTTCAACAGGCGCACCTCTACCTGCTGGTGCAGATAGTGTAGTGATGGTAGAATATACTCAAAGGGAAAAAAACAATGTAGATATCTACAAACCCGCTTCTCCAGGTCAAAATGTGATGTCAGCAGGTGCAGATATTCAAAAAGGTGAATTAATTCTTCTTAAAGGAACTCTTCTATCTTCTCGTGAACTTTCAGTTCTTGCTGCAATTGGTCAATCAAAAATCTTAGTCTACAAAAAACCAAAAATTGGAATTTTCAGTTCAGGTGATGAAGTAATATCTGCTGATCAAACTTTAACCCCGGGAAAATTATTTGATATCAACTCGATTGCCATTAGTGCAGGTATTAATGAAAATGGAGGGGATCCCACCTTATTAGGAATCATAGAAGATGATTTCAAATCCCTTGAGAGGAAAATCGGAGAAAACCTGTCAAAATATGATTTACTCATAATCTCTGGTGGTACATCTGCTGGAATGGGTGATATGTTATTCGAGGTTGTTGATAATTTAGGTGATCCTGGATTATTGGTACATGGTATAAAGGTAAAACCTGGTAAACCTACAATCTTAGCTGTGTGTCAAGGTGTACCGGTGATTGGATTACCAGGATATCCTGCCTCCGCATTGTCGATATTTCAATTATTTGTTGTGCCTTATGTACGTAAAATTGCAGGATTATCTCCAGTTGGAATAAAGACCAAAGTGAAAGCCAAAGTAAAGCAACGTCTCAGAAGTGTTATGGGGAGACATGAGTTTAAACCCATGAATCTAATTAAGTCTGAAACTGGTTGGTTGGCTTTTCCAGTTCCTGGTGGTTCTGGTGCAATTACTTCTATCGCTCTTGCAGATGGTTTTGTGGAAATTCCTGATAATGAAACATTTGTTTTGCCCAATACTGAAGTGGAGATTACACTGTTTTCAGACAAGATTAAACCAATAGATTTGCAAATTATCGGGAGTCATTGTTCAGTTCTTGCTAAAATTATCCAAGCTTTATACCAAAAATATCCTGAATATCATTCAAGACTAATCGGGGTTGGTACAACAGGAGGAATTGCAGCAATAAGAAGGGGCGAAGCTCACGTTGCTGGGATCCATCTCCTGAGTGATACTGGCGAATATAACAAACTGGATCAAAATGAAGTTGATGCTTTCGTAATCCCGGGTTATTATAGGATGCAAGGATTTATTGTACCAAAAGGCAATCCAAAAAATATCAATAAACTTACTGATTTGATTAGGGAAGATGTCTTATTTATGAATAGAAATCCAGGATCCGGAACTAGGGTTCTCTTAGATTATTTACTTCTTCAGCATAAACTCAATTCAGATTCAATTAAAGGATATTCTCAATATTCAAAATCTCACAGTTCAGTTGCTGCAGCCGTCAAATCGGGGGTTGTTGACGTAGGTTTAGGAATTCAATCAGCTATTGATGATGATTTAGATTTCATTCCTTTAAAGGAAGAAGAATACGATTTCCTTATCAACAATAATTACAGGCATTTACCCGCAGTGAATGCATTCATCGATATCTTAAAATCTGAAAGGGTAACAGAAATCATAAATAATTTTCCTGGTTATCGTAAAAAGTAATTAATATTCTTTGACTTCAAACTCAAAAATAACCCCGTATCTGGTTTTCATGTATTCAGTAATATTCTCATATTTCTTTAACTTAATTGATTTATGAAATAAAGAATTCGTATCAAAAAAATCTCGAGTGATTGAGAAAACTAGATCATGTGATACTTGGTTAGTTAATGCTCCAATATATCGCATTTCCTCATATGCTGGTATATCAATAGTCCATTTTTTTTCATTAAATCGAATGAATTGAATAATTGCCTTATCATCATTATCTATTGTGAAACCTATAAAATTATCCTCAACCATTGAATGATCACTTTGTTTTTCTAATAATTCAAATGCTTGTTGTAGTGAAATTGGCTCGTTTTCTAATTCCATGCCATCAGTATAAATATGTAATTTCATGTTATCCTGCAAATTTGATCTTTGCAAAGTCAGTCTCAATTTTTTGATTATTTTTATCAAAAATTGAAAAGTGATTAAATACCACTGGTGCATCAATGGAGGCTTCTAATATCTGGGATAAATGTGAAATTAAATATTGAATTTCAGTTTGAGCAATTGTTAAATCATATGTTGAAAGATTAATTTTCAATTCATTACCTGGACCAATTTTTAGTGACGCAAACAAAGTACCATCTGTTGAGATCCAGCCAATTTCCAATGAATTATTATTAAGTATCTTTGATGTATATCTAAATTTACCAAACCACTTTCCAATTAGTGCATTTTCTATTTCTTGATATTGGAATTCCTGCAGGCTAGGTCCCTGTACATTCCCCTCTGCAATATGCGTAAATAGATCATTTGGTTGTTTTAGGGCAAATTTCTGAAATTGGATATGTAATCTCTGAAATAAGGTTATTCCTTCATCAGTTAATGTATACCCAAATTTTTCTTTAATTAGTAGATCTTTAGCAATTAATCTATTCACTGCCTTGGTCAATCGAGCTTGATGCAAAGAAATAATTCGTTTCATTGCCTGGAAACTTATAGATAAAGTCCCATCTCGCAATAAATCATTAACACCTATAAAATCTAGAATCAAGTATTCATCTTGAGTTAGTTGTTCTTCTCGATATAGGGATGAAATCAACTTAGAATCAAATTCATCTAGATCCAGTGTATTAATGAGTTGATTTGAGTAGTAATTTTCATTCTCAAACTCAAATGAGAAGTCATTTGGTGGCATAGATGTTTCTTATTCACACACGGTGTTTTCATATTTAAAAACCATTAGTTTGCGGGAATGTTTGTAACCATGAGTATAGTACTAAGAGTTACATTCTTACGAACGATGAAAATGGATCATTTTCCATTCATTACTTATCAATTTAAAGATACGAGTTTCATTGGCTGAGTTTATCTTAAACTCACTATCTTCAAATCTGTTTATTAGTAAAGTATAGCTTGCATAAGCTACATTATCAGAGATAATTCGAATAACTGGTCTTATCAACTCAAGGTGATATTTTCCTTTTTGATTAGAATTTTCAATAAAAAATTGATGAAAAGCTAATCCATCAACAGGATTCCCATAAGTTTCAGGTTCAAAACAGGTTAAATCCTCAGTTGCCAACTTATTATACGTGTCTACATCACCCGAATGAATTGCATGCAATAATTTCATAAGAACAGTTTTTAGTGCTTCCTCTTTTTCCATAATGTATTTTTATCAAAATCGTGGATTTAATTATTTGCATAATTGAATTAATTTTAGTCGTTACTCAATAATTTCATTTTTCCATTTCTCAACTTCATTGAATGTAACATTACTACCACAGACTACAATCACAATTTTCTTACCTTTGAATTCTTCTTTGTTCTGAAATAGTGCTGTAATGATACAGGACATTGCAGGTTCAACCAAAATTTTCTCATTATTCAAAAAATCAATTAGGGATTTTACGGCATCTCTATCCGAAACTACATAGGAGTTTGTCAACATTCGCTGCAGCGTTCGAAAATTGAATTCGCTCATTTTTCTAGCTCCTAGTGTTTTTGCAATTGATGTTATCGCAGCAAGCTCCACGAGTTTATCTTCTTTTAACGACTCGTTTAAGCAATTTGCACCTTGAGTTTCAACAGCATATAGTGAAATCTCTTTTTGCTTTGCAAAGGCTTCTACAGCTAAACTTATTCCAGTAAGTAGGCCCCCACCCCCAACTGATGCAACAATTGCGTCAATTTCGTTAATTTCATCCATAATTTCAACAGCTACTGTCCCTTGTCCTTGTATCACCAATGGATCTGCAAAAGCATGAATATAAAGACTATTCTCACTCTTAGCTAATCTAATTGCATAATTGTTAGAATCATCCCATGAATTACCAATAATAAATGTTTGTGAGCCAATTTCTTCTAAAATCCTAATTCTATATTCTGAGGTTCCTTCAGGTAATACAATAAGAGAAGGTATGTTTAATTTATTGGCAATTGTCGCAACTCCAACTCCGTGATTTCCCCCAGAAGCAGTGATAACTCTTGTAGGTTTCGGTTTTTGAGATACTAAAGAGTTTGTCGCTCCACGAATTTTAAATGATCTCCCAGGTTGAAAACATTCCAATTTTAAATACACTTCAGCTTCAAGCTCAGTTGACAACCACTCTGAGTATTTGAGAGAATAATGTTCTATGTAATCTTTAATACTTTCTTGGGCCTTTCTAAAATCCTCTTCAGAATACATATATCGATAATAGTATAATTAATTAATTCGATTACTATTTGCATTCAGAATAAAATCATATGCAAGTGGGTTGTTTTGAAATATATATATGCTAGATTGTTTTATAGGATAATTATGTACTGTTCATCTTGTGGAATGCAAAATGAAGATGGATCAATGTTTTGTTCAAATTGTGGAAATACATTAGATAGCTCTTCAGGACAACCTGCCAAACAATTGTCAAATTATAATGAATCATCTTATTCTGCTCAACCCCCCCATCAGCCTAGTTACGTGGAAAATCAATCAAATCAAGATTATATCTTCCAAAACCAACAACAACAACAACAATATAATCAACCTCAGCTCTCTGGTTCTTATCAAGGCCAGGATTCATATCGTCAATCCCACTACGGACCTCCTATGATTCAAGACAAAATAAATCCTCTTCTCTATGTCCTTATCGTCTTTTTCTTCCCGATAGGAATTTTATTATTTTTTGCCAATCGAAGAACTAAACCACAATCTGCAAAAAATATAGCTATAGCAACAGTAATTGGTATAATATTGGCAATCGGTGGCTTATAATGTCAATTACATTATTTCAACCAGCGTTTAGCTAATATTCATTTCCAAAAAAATTGAATATTATTTATTGTAGTTTACAGAGAACTGTAAATCAAATATTATATATGAAATAATATTTTATCAGTTAGATGACAACTAGAACTAAAAAAGTAAAATCCAGTGGAAGGTATGGAGTACGTTATGGTGCTCGCTTAAGAAAAAGAATACGAGAAATCGATTCTACTGCAAAGGTTGCACATAGGTGTCCTCGATGCAGAATTTTTGCGGTTCGAAAAGTATCGGTTGGAATTTGGCATTGTAGAAAATGTTCCTACGAATTCACAGGTGGTGCTTGGACTCCCTTAACAAATGCTGGTAAAAGAGGCATAGGTCTCGTAAGACAAATTCAAGAAAGAAGATTTGAGGATTAGGAAAATGGGCCAATCTAGGCCAGAAATAATAATTACAACCACTCATCAACCATCAGAGCAAGCTCGTTCCTTCTGTAAAGTTCTAGAACACATTATTCCCGATTCAACCTATATATCAAGAGGGAGAAAGAATATTGATGATATAACCGCAATCGCAATTGATGCCAATGCAGATTTGGTATATATTTGCAATTCTAAAGGTGGTAAATTATCTGAACTTCATTTTTACAAGATAAGAGGTTCGGAGCTAACAAAACTAGATCATAAAATAAAAATTTATGATTTCATTGATTACAAAATATATGGATGGAAATATCTTCCTGAACGAGGGCCACTGTCTTTGTCAAATGAAAGCAGAAATGTGAATCCAGAATTATCAAATTTTCTTGAACAATATTTTAGAATAGTAATAGGAGACAAAACACCTTTGTGGTTGCTTTTTGATTCCAAAAATAAAGATGCTTATCTTCAATTTATTGATGCTTTAACTCTTAGAACCTTTACCTATCTACGAATAAGATTACTTTGATATATCCAATAGAAAATAAAGATTCAGAGGAAAATATTTTGCCCTGTAAAATTGAAATACTTGTAGAGATTACAGATTCAAATAACCTTCAAGCAATTGTTAATACGCTTAAGGTTGAAGCTTCAGAAAAAGAACTTAAACGGGGTGCAATTGAAGTAAACGCACAAGATAATAATTTGATAATTTCAATTAGAGCAGGCGATTTGGTTGCCGCGAGGAGCCTTTCAAATTCAATTTTAAGACTGCTTAAAACCTCCGTCGAAGTTGTTGAGATCATTGAAGATTAATAATGTATATCACATCATATCACAAAATTGTTAAAGGACAGATCGAGATCATTAGTTGGAGTTAATTTTGTCTAGAAATTTCACACCTGAACAACAAGCAGAAATTCAACATTTGCAAAACATGTCCCAACAATTAAACACATTGCAACAGAATTATATGCAGTTGGAAAGTAAGAAAAGAGAGTTGGATCGTACATTGAATGCAATTAAAGATCTTGAAGATGAATCGGAAGTATATAGAAGTGCAGGACAAATTCTGTTTAAAACAAATATTAGTGACACTCGTAAATCATTAAGTGAAGATTTAGAATTATTAGATGTTAGAGTGATAAAATCAAAAAAGCAAATTGAAGACTTAGATAAGCGCGTTAAAGATAAAGAAGAACAAATTAGAGCGACAATTCAATAACGGAGTTTTCAAATGTTTTCTGAATTTGTTAAATACATAAAATCGTTTGAATCAGATTCTTTAATTTACATTTTATTGCATCATAATGCTGATCCTGATGCACTATGTGCAGGTGAAGCTCTAAAAGAATTAATTTTACAAAATAATAAAGAGATAATTGTAAAATTATTTGGGGATGGCATCAATTTTTCTGCAAAAAGAATTCTATCCGGTTTGAACATTAAAGTCATTAATAATTATCCCGAAGATACTCCAAATTGTATAATTACAGTGGATACAGCTAATTTGTCACAACTGGGTAAATATCAAAATTTGCTGAAATTAACTAATGTGACAAAAATAATCATCGATCACCATGATGAAAATGAATTACTCAAAATTGCTGACATAACAGTTCACTCACAGGATTTAGGTTCAACATGTTTGTTGATAGCTCAATTATATGAAGAAATGCATTTAATTCCAAGTTCAAAAGTATCTACAATGTTAATCTGTGGACATCTTTATGATTCAAGGCGTTTTATATATGGTGCAACCGTCGAGACATTTCGGTTGATGTCTAACTTGATTAGACATAATGGAAATTATGATCAAGCCAATGAATATTTACAAAATGAGATGTCTTTAGGTGAAAAGATTGCACGATTAAAATCTAGCCGAAGATTGAATTATAAGCTAGTTGATAAAACAATAATTGTAACTTCAAAAGTATCTGCATTTGAATCATCATCTGCAAGATCATTGATTGGTCTTGGTGGAGATGTCGTTTTTGTGATAGCGAAAAAACCGAATGAAATTAGGGGTTCTGCAAGGACTAAATTACATGATATCCTAAACATGGGTGAAATTCTTTCTCAATTAGCTGAAGAATTTAATGCCGAGCTAAATCAACATGAAGAAAAATTTCAATGTTCCGGTGGTGGTCATAAAAATGCTGCTGGGTTAAATATTCGTCCTGAAATTTCTAATAATCAGCAAAAAAGGCTTATGGAACGTTTCATTGAAATTTCAGAATCTATTATCAATTCTAAAACACAATCAAGTGAAAAAAACTGATGAGTTTAAATTAAAAAAAGAAATAGGCTTTATAGACTAGTTTAGAAACCAATTTTCTACTTCCTTGGTTTGTTGATCAAATGCTTTACCCGTGCTAAATATTGTATCTGGAGCCATTCTTGAAATTCCAATAATGTCCGCAATAATTTCAATCAGTAAAATCCATTCAGGGTTGTTTAAGTTGACTGGATTTGGGATAACTTTAGCTATTTGTTCAATGATATCAATTGACTTTAGTTTAGAGTGACGTTTTTCAACCACCACTTTATACGAAGTTGTCGTCTCATTGGTTAAAAACTTCTCTTCAACAACTTTCCCAAATATGCTGATATCATTTTCATATTTTGTTACTAACTGAATTGGTTTAATTTTTAGACAATGCATGTAAAATGCAGAATCTTCTTCCAGAGCTTTAAGTTGATTTATAATATCCAAAATATCGTTATTTTTAATTTCTACGGTGATTAATCCCGAAATTCCAGTATTTTTAACGTGTATAGCTGATCTTTCTAGTCCAAGTTTCTCTGTGAGAGCAAAATGTATCTCGCTCGAAGCTGAAGCCTCAAAATTCCTCTTAGTAGAGATAAGTAAACCAGGATAAAGGGGCATTATAAATCGAACAAGTTTAAACACATTTTAGATATAATTATAGTGCGATTTATTTTATTGAATTTCTTTGGGTAATAATTTCTTCCAAGAATTAATCTATCTTTAATTGTTCTGTTATTTTTTCTCTTAGTTCAGAAGCTATTTTAATAGAATTTTTCAAAATTTCTAATAGATCATTAGATTTAATTCCAGCGGAACCACCTTTCTGTCCTGAAACAATATGAGTTTCAGTGGTTCCAAAGGTAATTCTAGCATCAGCAATTAATTCTTCTTTTAGATTAGCATCAACTAAAAAGTGATCATCGATTTTATATGTCGTGACAGATACAGGAAATGAATTTAATTCTAGTGGTGTTCGTGTTTCAAGGATTTCTATTTTACCCTCATCATCAATTTTTGTATCAGGTAATTTTGTATTAAGCAATGCCGAATAAGCAGCTATCGCAGCTGCATCAAAGAAATTACCATTATCATCGAGTGAATACAAATCAATAAAGATTTGCCAAATTTTTTCACCTTCGATTAAACATAATTTTTCAAGATCTAAACATTGAGATTCTCTAATTACACGGTCTGTAACTCTTGCAATTTCAATTGCTTGGGGTTGTGGTGGACCTAATCTGTATCCTGGCCCAGATAGTGGGGATGTTTCAAATAATACTGAAAATGATCCCTTATCTGGTGAATCTGCGTATGGTGTGCTTAATTGAGCTTTTACACCGCAAATAATTTGGGTTTTACCCAATTTTACTAATGAAGACCCATAAGCTGTCTTAACCACATCAGTTGTAATTTCTAAATCTCGGAATTCATCTTTGTTCCTTCCATCACTTCTTCTATTTGACTTTAATAATTCTGCAATATTCTTCTTTTCTATTGCATGTGCAAGTACACTGTAATCTGCCATTTAATTATCCTCCTCTAGATCTGAATATTCAATATCTCTCATAATATCGTTTGATGAATCTTCGTCTTGTTCCTTTATTTTCTTGTAAAGATTTTCAAGATTATCATCACCTTTTTCACCATCTTGTGCTTCGCTATTTTCATCAGATTCGATTCTACTCAACATACCTCCCATTGGTTTTAATGTAGCTCTATCAAATTCGAGATCATCTTCTTCCAACGGTGTTTCAGTTTTTACATTTGATTCATCAGAAATCATTTCTGTTATAGATTTAACCTCAGTACCCTCCTCACTAATTGATTCAGTACTCGTGTCAGATACAATTTCAGGTTCTTCAACTACATCTTTCACAATTGTTTTTGTTTCAAGAGCAGTTTTTTCTGCATCCTTTCCATCTCCATCGATTATCCCGACGGGTGGTGTGGCTGCTTCAGCTTCTTCCTCTTCTGAATATTGAGTTTCTGTCTCTTCTTCATCTTCTCCTTTAGCTAATTGATCCCTAATCAAAACATACTTTTGTTTCAAAGATTCTTTTATTTTTTCTGTGATCAAATTTACAGCATCGATAGAATAAGTAAATGATTGTTTAAATTGTTCAAAAGTGAACATTCCATCAAGTTGAAATAGGGAAATTTCATCAATATTTGGAGAGTAGAGAAGGGGCATATCTCCAGATCCTTTGTTATCTTCAAGTCCATTCAAATCGAGACAAACTGTATCTTCATAAAGTCCTGACGCAATTGCACCTGTTAAATCTCTCATAGGGATTCCTGCATCTGCTAATGCTGCACTAGCCGCAATTGCAGCTGCGGTTCTTGTTCCACCATCAGATTCAAATATTTGTATGTGAACGTCGATAGTTGATCGTGGAAACATTTTTGTTAAAACCACTGATTCAAACGCTTCTGATAATACTTTAGAAATTTCTTTTTCTCGTCGAGATGGAAATGATTTCTTATAATCATTCACGCTAAACGTGGACATTCGATAGTTGACCCTAACATTACATCTATCTGGACGTGATGCATGTCTTGGATGCATTTCTCGTGGTCCAAATACGCTGGCAATTGCCATATTATTTCCAAGTACTACTTTAGCAGATCCTTCTGCTCGGTCAAGTACTCCAACCTCAACTGTCAGATCTCTCATTTGATCCGGTTTTCTTCCATCCGGTCTAATAAATTCATTATTCATAATAATTCTCCTTAGTTATTTTCCTGAGACAAAAATTTTGCAATTCTATCAGTTAGTCCACTTACATGTGCTTCTCGAGAAATTTGATTAATTGCCTGGATCACTTTTTCTTCACTTTCGGGATTTTCTCCTTTTATCCATACTCTTCCATTTCTTGCAACAATTATCTTACAATTTGTCTCTCTTTTTATCATGGATATCATTGACCCTTTCTTTCCAATTATTCGAGGAATATGATTGGGATTTGTTTCCAAAACTCTACCACCCCTCAGTTTTCCTAACCCGTGATATTTGGTAACCAATTGTGGATCTCTCGTTCTATCAAATGATATGATTTCAGCTCTAATCACATCACCAGTATCGTAAATTCTTCTGGCATCATCCCTAATGGGATCGAATCTTCCTCTAATTGCATTTGATGCCAATAGAACTCCTGAATAGGGACCATCTATGTTTACTATCCAAGATGTTAACATAACATCTTCAATATAGCCAATGACCATATCTCCAACAGCTGCAGCATAATTTCCTTTTAATGGTCTAACATGAATTTTCTTGTCTCTTACTAATGCTAGTCCAACATAAGATGAGAAAATCAGATTCTCTTCTTGAAATGTTCCATCTCCTGCTTTATATTCTCCTTCAGCCAGTTTTTGTCCTGGTACAACAATTTCTTGATGTTCTACAAATAAACTCATTTAATTTCCTGCCCTCTCGATAACTGTGGTTTGCACTCTCCCTTTCGATCGATCACTGATATCTTCCAATATTTTTGCAACCAATCCGGCTGGAACTTGAATTATCATTGTTAAAGATCCGTCTTTTCCCCATCCTTCTTTAACAATCTCTCCTGCACCTTGAATAAAACCATATAATTTTCCTGTGTCTTTAGGAGGAACAATGAATTCTATTTTTGCAGTCTCAATTTGAATTGGTATAATTTGTTGAATTTCTTTTATAATCCTTCTTCCTTGGTCTGCCGCAGGTTCTTTTCTTTCAATTTTGACTCCTGCATCATCCATTGCTTTATCAATTCTTGAAGCAGGATGTGGGGATTTTGTTTTTGGATTAACTGCATGTTTAACAAGAAAATCAATAATTTCATCTCTCTTTTCTTTTAGAAATTGTTTTCTTTGTGCTTGTGTAAGTTGTAATTCGCCTCGTTGTAACATTTTTGCTAAAATTAATTTTTCATCTGTTTCGTCAAATATTTGTTCCAATGTATCTTTATCTGCTTTTAATCCTTTTGAAAAATTTTCAAAAACAGTATAACCCTCAACAATATCATCGATTGGGATTTCTTCTCCTTGCTTTGACAACCAAGCATTATGCGGATTAACAATAATTTCAAACCGCTTTCCGTGCGTATTATAACGCACTAGTGTAAATTTTCCTAGATCAATTCGACTATCTCGAGACTGACCAGTTTGACCAATGCCACTCAATTTTTTTTCTCCTAAGTGATAATATATCCTCGTTTCTCTAATTAACAAGGTTTGTCACTTAACAATTTTTTCTCTAAATGCACTAGAAACAAATTGATATAATAAGTTGGAGATATTTATTCGATTGATTCCAATAACTGAATTAATAATACTTCTTATTTATCTGTCTTATCATTCTCTGAACCCGAATTTATGACATACCAAGTCATGATAATAATTCCTAATAAAGTTAAAAAGAAAACAGATACCTGCATATCTGAGGTAAAATGATTGTTACCTGATGATGATTCAGTTCCTGCAATTCCACCTTGGACAGAAAACTTTGGAAAGAAAAATGCTAAAATCAAGGTCACTGCACCACTTACAAATACTTCATTCCAAGAAGGAAGGTTATTTCGTAATTCTGCAAGACTTCCCACTGATATTAGCATGAATAAATAAAAGAATGAGAGAGCAAGAGTTTCAAGAAGAACTAATGCAAAATTATATCTATCCTCTTCTGGTGTTTCTAGATTTTTATATAGAAAACTATACCATGCATCGGATGTATCCTCTAATATTGGAAGGGTAAATGAAAGCCAAAATAGTGCGAGTGCTAAGATTGATGAAAATAATAAAGTTCTTTTCAATGGATTATCGAAAAGTGACGAAGAAGTAGTAGCCATCTTATATTTTCACGGTTCAATTGAATTAGTTTAAACCTTATTAAGGTAACAACATAAAATCGAAAAATCGATCGATCGAAGTTGGGACTTAAAAGTCATAAAATTATAAAAAAATATATTGGAACTATCAAAATGTAATAATCTTTAAAATGATGGGTGTTATCAACTTATTAATGAGTTCTGAAGCTGTGGATAAGGTAAAACGACCCGATCATTATAAATGTTTGAATTGTGGAGACCATTTTAATGATGCCAAATTTGTTAAATCTCAGAAGAAAGGAATTCACTCAGCCATTGCAGGTTGTCCAAGTTGTGGGAGTACTAAAATAAAAATTAGTTGGTGGAAGAAAAAACAATAAATTATTGAATTACTGAATCAACACTTACTCCTAGAGAGAGTTTCAGCTTATCTTCTATTATAATATTAATTTGATTTTCAGAATTTTTTTCTAAATCGTATTCTTGAGTGTGAATTATTTCTAATTTCTCTCCATTCATTATTACATTAATTTTTAACCTTGGAAATCCGAGTTCAGCTGAAAGGCGTAATCTTTTGATTAATTGGAGTCGAATTAATTTATAATCACCTAGAATTAAATCTTCACCTCTAATATGTAATTTTCCAAATTCAAAATATAGAACACGTTTATTCAATGTTTTATCAAGTAGTTCAATTGATTGCAAAATAACATTCATTAAAAATGCACCAGGTCTACCAGTAGTTTTTCTTCTTGTTGGTCTAGAAGAATTAATTAAGCATCGAGTGAATTCTTTTGAAGCTTCTTGATGATCTTTGAAATTTCTAAGTATGATGGGAACACTGGATGGATATTGCATTTCAAGAAATAACTGAGGTCGGGATCTTGCATAATACTTTGGGTAATTTAAATATAAGAGAGCCCAGAATAAATAACCTGCAACAATGAAAAAACCCAATTCTGCGGATGCTTTGTTGGATAGAAAATTTAAAGATTGATCAAAAAGAAATGGGAAGATATAAATTGCATTTGTAATGTTTAAACCGCCTAATTGTATCCAAACAATGGTTAGTATTATGGTCATGACTAAAATCAAATTTAATGAAAGTGATTGCCAAGAAACCGATAATCCTCTAGTTTTATCATAACTAATAATTCTTTTTTTTACACCCCGTCTTAGACTGGTTCCTTCAAGTTTGCTTCCTCTCATTATCCATAGGTTTGGTTCAATGTATCTCCCAACAAAATTACGTCCAATCATAATGGATTCTTCGCGTTGAAATTTTCGTTGATAATTCATAAATTGATTTGCAATTTGCCAAACTAAAAATGAAATAACAATTAATCCTACCCCAATTAACGCTACAGACGAAGTTGCTGCTTTGTTATTTTCAAATGCGAATTTAAACAGTAAAACTAAAACAAATAGATTTATGAAACCTGATAAAACAAGTCCAATACTATTTGCCTCTTTTAAAGCGTCAATTGTTGAAGCTCTTAAGCCAGTTTCATAAAAGCTAGCAACTTCTTCAGGGATTACATTATATGGGAAAGGTCTGGAATAATAGTTACCCTGATGCTCCCATCCAAATATTGACGCAGTTGCCCTTGTAGCCCTAAAAAACTCAGAAGGTGATAAACTGATATTTCGTAATAAAGATCGTCCATATGAGCCAAAAAATGATATTTGAGCAATCGTCAAATTAGACGAATAGAGATAAACTGTAAGAAAAAGTAATGAGGTTATAAAATTTAAACCCTGGAATAGAATAATTTGGGATAAAATTGCCGTGACTATTATGATTGGTGTAAATACAGCATTTTTTTCTTTTTTCAATTTAATAATTTCTTCACTTATGTGAGAATAATGAATTTCACTGAAATGATATTTCATTTTCAGAAATTGTATCCCATGGAACAAATAAATAAAGAAGCTAATTAAGCTGTCAACCCTTATTAGTTCAGTTTCGTATAATTTTATAAAATCCGAATAAGCAATAAAAAAGATGGGCAAGAATCCAATGAAGGTAAATATAGATTCCATTATTTGTGAACCATATTTCAAGAAACTCGAATAACTTGGGAAGATGAAATTCAATAGAGTGTATACCGAAGTTCCTAAAAAGATATATCCAATTGTATTTACTGCTCTTGGATGTCTAAATTCTGAGATTACCAATAGTCTTTCATCAGTGAATTGAATATGAATATTACGAACAGATAAAATATAAGTAAAGTAGAACAATAAAACAACGGTTATAATACCTATTCCGTTACCGGTTATCGTTTTCAGTATTATGAGAAAAAGCATTACATAAAGAATAGAGGTATTCCTTGAATAACCTCGTATAGAATCAGTGATTTTTTCTCGTTTATCATCAATGAATAATTTCGATCCAAATCTGATTCTTCCTTTGTGAGAATATTTCTTCCCTGATAATATCATTATACGGCACCATAACTTAGAAATGTACGGCAATTCAATATTAATTCATCAATAAATTCTCTGGGAGTTTGTTTTTCAGGAAACTCCATTAAATCTCCAGAAACACTTTGTAATACCAATCTTACTCCCCCCGTAGGAAGCGTGAACATTAGTAACACTAAACCACCAATTAATAATGCGATACCTGTAATAATCTCAAGATCAGCTGAAATATCATTTAAATTATCAAAATCTCCTAATAACACCCATCCTATTGTGATTGAAAATATTGCGGTATATAGTTTAGGCATACTCAAGGCGGGTGTTGTGATTGCAATTTGCTCTACGTGTTCGTAATGGAGGTCTGAAAATCCAATTAATTGAGAGGATCTGAAAATCCTACGAGTTAATATATCTCCCTCTATTATTCGAATCACTCGAAATTTGGTAATCGCATAATTTATCCTGATTTGAAATTTTAAAGTAAAATAAATCGCACCGATTAATAACACCAATCCAATAAATAACCAAAAGACACCTTCCTCAATACTCACAATAATTCCAATTATGGAGCTAAAAGTCAATACAACCGCTGTTAATATGTATCGATATCGATATTCAAGAAATGTATGAATTGCATTTAGTGTTTCTCCAACAATTAAGAAGCTCTTTATAGCCTCTTCTATTTCAGAATTACGATTCATTGTCAATTATTATACACCAAATGTGTTCAACGAAATTACTATGATTTATTAGGAACTTTCAATATTAAAAAATCACGTAATTAAATTTGTACAGGTTCAACGAGAAGGGCAACTTCATTCCCATCTATGGTCTGCTCAATTGCACCTTTTTGCATAGTCATTTTCAGTGTATCCGCTTGAGTTTCTTCTTTTATGTAATTTCGGTATTTTTGAATAGCATTTTTAATTATTTCACTTTGCGATGAAATGCTTACGTTGATTCTATCCAAATAATCAAGATTTAAACTTTTACGATTTTCTTGAATATGTCTCACAATTCCACGAGCTAATCCTTCAAGCTGTAATTCTTTTGTAATTGCAGTTTTGAGAAACACCTCAACACCTTTTGAATCACCCATAATGTATCCATCAATGGGCAAGGCGTGGACCAAGATTTCTGAAGCTGTGAATTCCCATTCAACATCATCTATTGTCATATTTACTTTTCCTGTTTTTTTGATAGCTTTTACTGTTTCTTTGGCTTTATTTCGTGATAGAGATTCTAAATAAGGTTTAATTGTCTTTATTGCTCCTCTTACTTTTGGAGCAAGCTCTTTAAGTAAAGGTTGAACTTTATAATCAACAAAACCCTCATCTGTGGATACAAATAATACAGCTTTAACATTAATTTCTTTCTTAATTACCTCAATTAATTCATTTGGAATTTTTGTTTTATCATCATGGAGATTGATAACAAGTTCAGATAATGGTTGTCTTGCTTTTATGCCAGCTTCAGCTCTGGCGGTTCTTGCTGCATTGGTAATTGCAAGTGCTGTAGCCATCTTGTCTTCAAGAGTATGATCAATTAAGTCAGCATTTTCAATTGGAAATAAATGCATATGGACGGACATTAAACTGCTAGGATCTAGCCTATGTTCAAGGTTTTGATATAATTCTTCAGCTAAAAAGGGAATAAGTGGGGCAATTAATTTTGAGATTGTAGTTAATATTTCATATAATGTATCATAACCTGATCGCTTATCTTGGGTTAACTCACTACCATAGAATCTTCTACGAGATCTTCTCACATACCAATTACTTAATTCTTCAATGATAAAATAATCCAATGTTTTAATACAAGTGTGGAATGTTATTTTCTCCATACCTTCCTTAACATTACTAATTACTCCTTGTAACCTAGAAATTATCCATCGATCGATCTCAGATCTTTTTTCAATAGGTAATCTCTCATCTGGATCATAATTGTCAACATTCGAATTTGTGACAAAGAAACTATATACATTCCAGAGGGTATTCAGAACTCTTCTTTGAGCATCAGCAACCAGATTTTTTCCGAATCTCATAGGATTCCAAGCGGGTGTAGAACATAAGTACCATCTCATTGCATCTGCACCAACGGTATCAAACAATTCACTGGGTGCAATGGCATTTCCCTTTGATTTACTCATTTTTGAACCATCTTCAGCTAAAACATGATTCATACATAGAACACTGGTAAATGAAGTTTTATCAAATAGGGCTGTACTTATTGAAAGTAGCGAATAAAACCAACCTCGAGTTTGATCAATTGCTTCGGTAATAAAATTATATGGAAAATCCTTTTCAAATTCTTCTTTATTTTCAAATGGATAATGATATTGAGCAAATGGGGCAGCTCCAGAATCATACCAAGTATCGATCACATAATTTTCACGAACGAATGTTCCTCCACAGTTACAACTCCATGTTACATCATCTACCCATGGTCTATGTAATTCAAATTCTTTGGGGAGCTCATCAACTTTTTCAACCAAATCTTGTTTACTTCCAATGAAATCAATTTTGTCGCATTCATTACAGAGCCAAACTGGGAGTGGTGTCCCCCAATATCTAGATCTAGATAAGTTCCAATCTACAGCTCCTTCAATAAAATTCCCGAATCTCCCATTTTTAATGTAAGGGGGTTGCCAAAAAATTTCCTCATTATTGCTAATAAGATTTTCACGCAATCTTTTCATACCGACAAACCATGATTCTGTACCATAATATAATAGTGGGGTATCACATCTCCAGCAATGTGGATAACTGTGTTCGTAAACTTCTGAACGATACAATTTATTATCTTCTTTTAGCATCTTGACTATTTTCTTATCCGCATCTTTTACCCTCATTCCTGCAAGGGGTGGAACATCATCCGTAAATTTTCCTTCAAGATCAACAGGTTGTAATACAGGTGCACCATACCGATTTCCTGTTTCAGCATCATCAGCACCGAAAGCTGGGGCTGAATGGACTATGCCCGATCCATCCTCCAAGGTTACATAATCTGCAAGGGTTACTTGATAGGCATTTCCCCCGATATCCTTGAAAAATGGGAAGAGAGGTTCGTATTTCTTACCTTCAAGCTCTGATCCTTTGAAAGTTTGCAATATTTTCGGTTGTTTATCCTTCTTTCCAGGTTTAAGAGCCTTATTAACCAAACTTTCTGCTAATAAATATTTCTCTTCTTTAAATTCAACAATTACATATGTAATATCAGGATTTACTGTTAACATTACATTAGCTAATAATGTCCACGGAGTAGTTGTCCATGCTAAATAGTTTACATCTTCAAAATCCAATGATTTAAATTTAATAAAAATTGCAGGATCTTTTACATCCTTATATCCTTGAGCTAATTCATGACTCGATAATGTTGTTCCACATCTTGGACAGTAAGGAGCAACTCTAGTACCTTTATATATCAAACCTTTGTCATATAAGGTTTTTAATGACCACCAAACAGATTCTATATAATTGTCAGTCATGGTAACATATGAATTCTCCAAATCTAGCCAAAATCCGATACGCTTACTCATTTCCACCCAATCATCAGTATATTTCAATACACTATCTCGACAAAGTTGATTAAATTCTTTTATTCCATATTCTTCAATATCACTTTTAGAATTGAAACCCATTTTCTTCTCTATCTCAAGCTCAACTGGTAATCCATGACAATCCCATCCTCCAATTCGGGGTATTACATATTCACCTTTCATTGTGTGATATCGTAACATTGCATCTTTTAGAGCTCTTGTGAGGGCATGACCTGCATGTGGGATATTATTTGCCGTCGGTGGTCCTTCCAACCAAGTAAATGTTTCAGAAGAGCGGGATCTCAAATTTTGAGTTTTTTCATATATATTTTCATTTTCCCAAAATTCAAGAATTCTTTCTTCCATATCAGGGACATTATTTTGAGGTTGAACTGGATTAAAACGTAATTTAGATCTGCTAATAGGTTTGATCTCCGCTTTTCGGTTTTACTCTAAATGTGTCTCCTTGTTTTTTCTTATAATTATTGTCTATCTGAAAAAGGAATAAAACAACACATCCTAATTACCTAAACCAATCAAATTGAGTTCATATTAATATTGTTCTACACATAACACTGTTGATCGATTTACTAATTAAAGAATCTGACGGTTTGATTCAGATATTTACAATGTCCTAATTAATCATTGGTACAGCTTTGTTCTTCTTCTTTTTGGGTGTAATTATTTTTAACTTTGGATCTAATTCTTTTGCATTTGAGATAAGTTCATCATATTTATTCGAGTCACTTATATCATGATATTCATTTGCAGCTTGTACAAAAAATCTTGCAGCAACTAATTCTATATCAAATCCCTGTGAATTCAGTGTTGTTATTGCTTTTTCTTCCATCAAATGTGCAAGCTCTTTTTTATTTCTTCGATATCCATCAAAATCCTTGATTTCTTGTAGTAGATTGATATTTCTATCTAAATATGATTTTCTCTCCTCATAATTGAATTCAATATCTTTGGATAAATTAAAGTAGATATCCGTTAATATTTTAATTAACTTCTCCCGTTTTCCAGGATCCCCAAGCAATTTCAAGTTTTTTTGAGCTACCCAAAGCAATTCTGTTTTTTCTTCATACACCAGAGTATTATTAAGTTGATCCATGGCAATGAGTGTTGATATTTTTAGAATATTTATTCCTAGTTTTTGCATAATTTTAACTGTTGAATTAATATCATTAATTTGTTTTCGTGCAATAATTGATCGATAAGCAAAATATATCATATCCTCGTAAAGACTCTTTTCAAGCATTTTCTGAGTTAGATATTCAAAATTTGTTGCAGAATTTTCAAATCTTCCTGTTCTGTAATTTACTTCCGCTTCCTCAATCACCGTGTTTATCCTTTCATCATCTTCTGACTTTATATTATTCATTGGAAATTATTGCAAAACGAGTATTTAAACTCATAATAGTTTACGAAGGTATTTCTAACTGTTCAAGATTTTCCAATCCCGTTAAACCTTCAGGGACCTGAACTGTAATCCCAGAATAATGTGGATATGGGAGAATTCTAATCTTATAATCCTTAACTAATGATTGGAAATGTTCCAATGTGATGGGTAAATCAGTTAAAGAAAATTTTTCTATCGCTTCAAAAAATCCTAATGTTTCATTTCTATCAGATCGATATTTTCCTTCTTGATATTTGCTTAATTGTGTTTTCACGATCTCTCCAAGTTTGATTGTGTTCTTTACTACCTGCTCGGATTTCCAATCCTTGGATTTTGCCAGAATCAACTCAAAAAATTCTATAAGTTCCAATTTTACCCATTTCATTATTATCATTAAGAAAATTATTATTTTTGAATATCAGTAATTAGATAATTTAAATTATCGGATAGTTAATTTAAATTAATTATCAATTGGTGCCAATTCAAACAAACTTTCGTAATGAACCTTCAAATCTGTGAAATGATAAATAGTAAAACAATAAGTTTCCGCTATCTTTTTCTAATTATTTTCCTCTAATAATACTAGTGGCTTTATGGGCAATTAATAATTTAGAATTTAGTCATTATTTAATGATTTTAGCTGGAATAATTGCCCTATTGCCTTCCTACAAACTATTTCGCTTATACTTGGAAACGAAAATTGACGAATATCTTCTCTTCGGTTTAGTTTTTCTTGTCAGCACTATGTTTACTTTTACAAGTGTTTTGGCTGATATTACAGATGAGTTGATTTATTGGATTCTTAATTATTCATTTAGAAATTTTACCTATTTCCTTTTCTTCACTCATACAGTACGGATGATCTGGTCTAAACCCTCAACATTCATCGTATACTTAGGTGTGATTCAGTACGCAGTTGTTCAATTATTATTATTTCTTTGGAGTCCCTTAGAAAATGATGTAGGAGCTGGATTTATTTCCAACCAAAATATCGATATCTATTCAACATCAAATAGATTAATAGCAAACTTGTTTCAACTTTATGTTGCAGTTTTATTCCTTTATGGATATCTAACCATTAAACTTCAAAATCCATCTCCAGATCTATTGAGATCTTTTCGAATTATGATTGCGGTATCAATTACATTAGTCCTAAGCAGATTAATTCGAGTAGCTCAAAATTTTGGATTTCCAAACCACGTTTTAATAGAGCTTATAGGAACGCTCTTACTATTGGGAGGATTTGCTTTGATTGCATACATTTTTGCCTATAATCCCGGTGCAATTATGTTATCAAGAGCTCAAATTGGTGGAATTATGGTGATTTCAGAGGCTGGAACTCCATTGGCGAGTGTTAAATTTGAAGGTTCAGAACTAGTTGGATCTTCTACTTTAATTTCTGGAGTTATCACCGCAGTAGAATCTGTGATGGGGTCAATCCATGAAGGGACAATATTGAATGAAATTGATGCAGGCGATCGATCAATTATTGTCCATCACTCAAACCGACTTTATTTTATGATTGTAACTAATCTCCCTACACCTATATTACGAGATTCATTAAGATATTTTTCAATGATATTTACAAAATTATATTATAATGAAATTGAAGGTTTTCGAAATTCTGGGAGGATGATTGATAATATTAATATCTGCGTTGATCAAGCATTTCCATATACAGTTGGATTACAAAATGAACCCTGGAATTAGCTTGAATTTAGACTCTTGAATTATAATTGCATATAGCCACGGTTATATTCTGTTATCCATTGTAATAATGAACTTATAATCAAAAAAGAATAAATTTTCACATGGAGTAACAAATGTCAGACAATAGCATACATAACTACGCTTACTTACTCAAAATCGATATGTTATAGAGAGATCTTGATATTAAGTATAATCGTCATGATTTTCGTAGATTTGCAATTACAAGATTGTATTGTCATGAATGAGATAACCCAAGAAGTACTGTCAGCGAGTCTTCATCAAATATGATAACTTATTATACATACCTTGGCTTTTATTCATACTCTTATTAACTTTAACAAACATTTTGAATAGTGTCACATCGGAAACAGAGCAATTACAGTTGTTCTCTTGTTTCCGAAAATCCCCAAAGTTTATATTGGGAAACTAGTGAAAATAATTTGTAATTGGAATTTTGATCGAATAATCACAAATATCTATTCAAGAACTCAAAATCGCCAATTTTAAGGTGGGCAGTAAAAAATGAAAAAACGACAAATTCTAGTTTTAATTGTGTGGGTCAACACTCTATTTTTGACTAGTCTCATCCCCAATATTATATCTCAAGAGACGTCTGGTACCGAGCCTATTAACGATAAATTCACAGTTGAATGGTATCACACATTTGGGGGGAGTAATGATGAATTAGCTTACAGTCTAGTTCAAGCTTTAGATGGAGGGTTCGGTATAGTTGGTTCTACGGAATCATATGGTGGAGGTGAATCTGATTTGTACCTTGTAAAAACTGACTCCAAAGGTAATTTTCAATGGGATTATGTTTTCGGAAGCCCTTATTACGAACGGGCTCAGGATGTAATCATGACTCCCGATGGTGGATTTGTAATCCTGGGAGAGTTTTCAGACACCCCTCTATATGGTGGTACCCATTCAAATTTTCTCATTGAATTAGATAAAGAGGGTGTTATGCGCTGGAATCAGAGTTATCAAGAATCCGAGATTACCAATGCAGCCGAATTCGTCCAGACTTCCGATGGTGGGTATGTTCTTGCAGGTGCTTCATTTCCTGATATTTCATTATTAAAAACAAATGCTGTGGGAATTAAGCAATGGAATCAGACGTATAAGTCACCAGACAGAGAATTTATTAATAATACAATTGGTATAAGAACAAAACTCGTGCAAGTAAGTGATGGAGGATTTATAATTACTGTAGACCCAACAATTTATACGGGAGGTCCGCCCCTTAGTGATCATTTCATTTTAAAAACCGATAATAATGGGGCTATGCAATGGAATAAGACCTTCGGATCCAAGGTACAAGTCAATGATCTTACACCCACATCAGATGGAGGTTTTGTAATATTTGGAGAAATAATCCAAGATGAGTGGGAGGAGTGGATTGATCGATCCAGTAAGTGTCTTTGCTTATTAGTTCATTAATTAACCAGTCACTAGATGATAATGATGATAATGATCTTTGCATCGATTTATTATCTCAATTAAACCTCAAATTACAGTTTTTCATAAAATTATTATGAAGATCGCGAATCTCCAGATATGAAGACTTACAGCAGAATTGATCAGTTCAAGCTAAAAGATAGATTTATTCAGAGTATCATACCGGAATTTATCAAAAATATACCCCAGAAAGTTAAAAATTGGTGTAATGCCGTGCCGATGGAAATATGTTTACTGTTGCTCATGATGACAACCATCACTGCCACAAGTATCCAGCAGGCAACACTGCTGCTCAGCGATGCCATTTTGGTAGATAATAATCAGCAGCTTCAACGATTTGCCAGGAAATATATTCCTGAAATACCCCATCCAAATCGTGTCAGACACACTCTCAAATTATGGACCCCACATCAAATCAATTCAAAGTATCGAGAAGTTAATTTCAAGATGATTAGACAGATGAAAAAAGGTAAATTATTCCAACAGACTCATGGAAAGGGGAAGAAAGGTATAGCTGTGGCTTTTGATCTCACCGAGAAAGGATATTATGGCA
>MDVR01000050.1 GCA_001940725.1 Candidatus Heimdallarchaeota archaeon LC_2
GCAATTATTTGCACTGAATTTTGCAGTAATGCGTTCGAAAATAAAGATGAATTCAAAAATACTTTGTACAAAAATATCAAAGAGAGTATTGATAGAACTTTTGCTCAAACTGCTTAATATTAAAAAATATTGATACAGGGAAATTATTCAATTCAACTAACCAATAATTGCATCTGTATAGAGTGTAACTATAATTATTCAAATCCAAATCTATCAATAAAACTTTAATTTGTTTGATCAATTCGAATTTATTGATGAATCCACGTTCGCTAGAAATTATAACAAAACGAGTTTACAGGGGTCCTAATCGCTATTCATATGGTCGAGGGATTGCAATTGAAGTTGATATTGGTGATTTAGAGCTTGAACCTACTGGGAAAATTGAAGGATTTAATGAAGGACTTTTAGATTTAATACCGACTTTACACACACATACTTGCTCATATGATCAAGAGGGCGGATTTGTTAGAAGATTAACAGAGGAAGATGGAACTTGGATGGGGCATGTTTTCGAACATATTGCAATTGAAATTCAAAATCTTGCAGGAGTAAAAGTATCTCATGGAAAAACTCGTCAAATTAAAAATAGAAAAGGACGAACTGATAAAGCAAGTATATACCGAGTATATTTTGAATTAAAAAATGAAGAAACTGGACTTGCTGCCTCTGAATTGGCTAAAAAAGTTGTTAATTGGTTAATTGATAATTCATCAGTTGAAGATTTTGATTATAATAAGGAATTAATTGAAGTTATTGAAATTGCAGAAGAGTATTCTTTTGGACCATCTACTGGATCAATCGTTGATGAAGCAAGGTCTAGGGGGATACCTGCAATGAGATTGAGAAAGACTAGCAGTCTTGTTCAATTTGGATGGGGAATAAATCAAAAACGAATTTGGGCATCGACATCCACTGAATCTCGTTATATCGCAGTTGAAATAGCACAAGATAAGGAATTAACTCTACAGATGTTGTATGATGTTGGAATACCAGTTCCAAAGGGTGGAACTGCAAGAAGGTTATCTAGTGCTTTGGCAGAAGCCCATCGTACTAAATTTCCAGTGGTTATCAAACCATTAAATGTCTCACATGGGCGTGGGATCTCTCTTAATGTTAATAATGAGGCAGAACTAAAGGTTGCCTATGAATTGGCGAAAGAATATTCCAGAACGGTGATTGTTGAAAAATTCTTAGAAGGAAAAGATTACCGGATTTTAGTTATTAATGGTAAATTTGTAGCAGCAGCAAATCGCATTCCAGCCCACGTTTATGGAGATGGGGTTCTGACAATCCAACAGTTAGTTGATGAAGTAAATAAAGATCCTCGTAGAGGTATTGGGCATGAAAAAGTATTGACTCAAATAAAAATTAATGAAAGCGCATTGAGAATGTTGAGTGATCAAGGGTATCAGATTGATTCTATTCCTGAAAAAGGAAAATTTGTTCAATTGGTAAGTACTGGAAATATGAGTACTGGAGGAACTGCAATCGATGTTACAGATATTATACACTACGATAACATAAAGCTTGCCGAGAGAGCAGTAAAAACCATTGGACTAGACATTGCTGGAATCGATATAATTGCTCCTGATATAAGTAAACCAATTAAAACCCATGGTGGGGCAATTATCGAGATTAATGCTGCACCCGGATTAAGAATGCATCTTGAACCAACAGAAGGAATAAACAGAAACGTTGCGAGACCAATAGTCGATATGCTATTCCCTGATAATTCCAATGGACGTATTCCACTTATTGCCGTTACCGGTACTAATGGAAAAACTACTACTTCGAGGTGGATTGCGCACACATTGAAATTGGCTGGATATAAAGTAGGACTTACTACTACAGACGGTATCTACATAGATGGAGAAGTTGAGTATACTGGTGATTGCACTGGACCATGGTCTGCCAAAGTGGTCTTAAGAGATCCAACCGTAGATTTCGCTGTATTAGAAACCGCTCGTGGAGGAATTCTTAGAGAAGGACTAGGTTGGGATTTTTGTGATGTTGGTATGATTTTAAACGTTTCAGATGATCATTTAGGGAAAGGCGGTGTAGATACCGTGGAAGAACTTGCAGAAGTCAAGGCAGTAGTTTATGATCAAGTTAAAGAAAGCGGATGGGGTATTATAAATGCTGATGATCCGTTAGTAGTAGATCAACTTGACAGAATCGATGGTGAAGTGGTGTTAGTTTCACTTTCTCATGAAAATCCGATCCTTCTTGAACATACAAAAAATGGTAAAACCTCCGTTACTGTGACACCAAATGGTGTGATTCAGTTGATTCAAGGTGGATCCCAAACTCCTATTATTCATTTACGAGATATACCTTCTACATTTAAAGGCAGGGCCGTTTTCAATATCCAAAACGCTTTATTTGTTGTTGCTTCTCTAACTAATTATTTGTCAATAAATGATATCAAAACTGGACTAAGTACCTTCTACACGGATCGAAATCAAGTTCCAGGGCGTATGAATGTTGAAAGAATCAAGGGAGGTCGAGTTATTATTGATTACGGTCATAATAATTCTGCGCTTCAGGCTCAAATTCAACTCATTGAAGGACTATGGCATGATCAAGGAAAAATTGGGCGTAAAGCCATAGTAATAGGGATGCCCGGTGATAGATCCAATTCATCCCTAGTTAAAGCAATAAAGGGAATTGCTGGAAAATATGATAGATATTTCATCAAAGAAGATTGGAATCTTCGTAAAAGAGCCCCAGGTGAGATTGCAAATCTCATAAACGAAACACTTCTTACAAATCAAGTAAAACCTGAAGAAATTGAAATTTTCTCCAAAGATAAAACCGAGCTCGATGCAGTCAAAGCTATGTATGAATGGATGAATGCAAATGATATAATTATACTCCAAGCAGATGATATTGGCAAAGTCCAGAAATACCTACTCAAAGAATTGGCAAAAATTCGAGTTGATGATACATCAATTCAATATTTGAGTGATCCATCCACTGATACTGAAGATGAACCCACAACATATGATTTTTCATCTCAAGTTGCAATTAAGGATAGAGAAGATTCTGATTAATATTTATTTAATTTATTACAAAATAGATTATCCGATCGTTATAACACAGCATCGAGTATCGCGAATATTCCTCCAAGAATTGCAAGTATCCCAGATCCAAGTAGTCCTAATACTATAAGGACTACACCTAATACTATACTATCCTTCAATTGATATCTATCAATACAGATCAATACTGTGATTATACCAATTACTATTACTACAATAGCGCCTACTGCGTCACCACCAGCTGCATCTCCACCAAAGGAACCTAAATTAGCGATTTCATCGATGGCTTGATCAAGAAAATGTGCGGCACCTCTTACTATTGCAAGGATTCCACCTATTAATCCTAGCATTTTTCCTAAACTGGTTAAAGTTCCTGCTTTTGCCATTTTGTGTTCTTTGATTTTTAACATTTAAAGTCTGTCAGTAATTATGGTGTATCGGTGAAGATGAATCAAATATATATTGAATAAATCAATAAGATAATGTTTTGTCAGACTTATCTATAAGAAATGAAGAAATAATTTATCTCAGCCTAGTATTTCTATACAGCAAATCAAAAATAAATTCAAAAGTGATATTGTATTACGTACCAAATATTTATTTTATAAAATATTAAATCTTCCACATATTGTTTGTCAAAAAATGATCCATGTGTGAAAGCTGTTACATTTGCTCAAAAAGGAGATACAAACCAAGCTTTGACAGCAGTTGCGAGATGCAAAAAAATTCTTCAAAAAAATATTAAGAAATATTCGAACACACCTGAGATGATGTTTGGACTGAAAAAACAATTGGTTAAAGCTATTAGATTAGAAGCTCAACTTCAAATCTCAAAAAATGTTATCACAAAGGCTGTGAATTTGTACAATCAAGGACTATCTATACTTGATCGATTAACTGAAGACACTGAAGTATTATTTCTGAAAGCTCACGTAAACTATTCACTGGGACTAATTGAATTCTTGAAAAATAATCTAGATCAAGCAGTCGTTAAATATACTATTAGTAAAGACTATTTTACAAAAATTTCATACTATGAGCAAGTAGTTGAGATATTATTTCGACTAATCGATATTCAATCACAGAGAGGCAATCTCAACAATGCCTGGCAATTATCAAAAGAAATAGGATCAAAATCAAAGAAAATTAAAAATAAAGAAAAAAAGAAAAAGGTAAAAGCAAAACTGTACATAATACAAGCTAGAATTTTGTTCAAACAAGATAAGGTGAATGAGGGGGAGAAAACACTTAGTAAAGCAAAAAAGGAATATAATAAACTAGATGATGCTGAAGGGATGATTGATGTACTTCTAGAACAAGTCCACCTCTCACCAGATCTAGATAATCACAAAAAAGAAGACTTGTTATTACAAGCTTTAGAACATGCCAATTTGTATGATTTGAAATTATATCAGGGATTGATTGAAACTGAATTGGGAATCATACTGTTAAAAACCGGAAATTTTGAAAAAGGAAAAAAGAGATTATTGCGGGGACTAAAATTACGAACTGAAACTGGAGATAAAATGGGTACTGCACAATCCTTACTTGAATTGGCCCGAATTAGCTTGATCACATCCCAAAATGAAGATGATTTAAAAAATACATTAACATTTTCTAATCAAGCTTATGAATTATATTCTGAATTGGAGCATAGCTATGGTTCAGCACAGGCTTTAGAGTTAATGGGGACCGTCAATACTAAACTCAATAATATTGATACAGCTCATCGGGAATTAATAAAGAGCAGAAAAATATTTCGAAGATTCAAAGATTCAAATGCTGAAGCTAGAATATTGACACAAATAGGTCTTCTGTTAGATCTAAAAAATGAGGTTGCTGATTCAATATTAGTATTGGATAAAGCAGAAACATTGTATACTAAAACGAATAATTCTCAAGGGATTGCTGAAGTACTACAGTTGAAAGCAAATTTAATTGATGACAAAGCTGAGGCTCTCAAGCTATTTAAACGTAGTAGAGAAATTTATTCTGTTATCATCGGAGATAGAGAAGACCTTAGGCCGATTTTATTCACATTAGATGTAAAAATAAAAGAATTGAGTGATTAATTTTTTAGAAATTCTTCCACTTTAGTATCAAATGAACCTGGAATATGTGGGGGATCAAGCATTAATACTTGTTGATTCATAGTTTCAGTAAATATCTGAACACTTTTTACCTCCAGTACACTACCGGTAATTCTATGTAACTCCTCAGCATTTTCTTGTGTGAGAACTTCGATTTCTAAACCACTGTCTAAGTTAGGTGTACTATTAATAGTTAAATCTGGAGATAAATTGAGAAATCTACATGATTCAGCAAGTTCTTTGACAACCATAAATGCTCTAATTGCCTTAGCTTCATAGTCATCTTCAAAATTTACATTAATTTTGTAACGATTGGTTATTCTATCTGCATATCGCATTAAAAATTCACCAGCAGATTGTAAATCTGCTGCATCAGTTGTTTTTGGTAATCCAGAAGTCTTTATTTGATTCTGGATTTTAACAAGCATTTCTAGAATATCCACTAAAAATGATTGAAATGCAGTAGTACGTAATCCTGAACTTTGGCTATTGCTAATAATTTTTAGTGTCATTGCTAACGGTTTCATATATTTATCAAATGCAATTTCCTTCATTGAATCTGCTGCACCAATAACATTTTCGATTCCTTCTTTATGAGTTGCCATTCCAAGTATTTGAGGTAGAGCTTGTTCTAAATTGTTAATTGCTTGTTCTATAAAATCAAGTTCTTTTTGAATAGATTCGGCCATCTTGTATCTCCTTGAAACAAAATAATTTGTACAATACAGGAAATAATTGAACAACTTAAATGATTTTGTACTCCATCTCGTCTCTACAGATATCTTCGTTAACAACTTTTGTATAGATAGTCAAGAATAGAAAATTATTGTAATCTGATATGTCACATTTTACTTTCTTCTTGGTATTAATTAAATATGTGAATGATTAATTGATATATCAATGGCTACAAGTTCGGTGGCTTTAGAATTTGATAATTATGGACATTTGTCTTTAATTTCTCTTTTTGTTGCAGCATTTGTTTACATACTTAATTTTGAAAATGTAGCCATATTCATAGCCGTTTTGAGTGGTATGGGTTTGATAATATTATATGCAAATCGAATAAGAAATATTCCAATTCATATCAGAACTCCATTGAGTGATTCAATCATAGCTATGGGTGCTCTCACAAGTATTATTTATTTATTTAGACAATTTTTCGATGCTTCTAAAGATATAATTCCATCGATTTATACTCCTGGCTTGGCTATTGGATTTTTAATTATTGGGACATTTTTAAAATTAGTATTATTTGAAGAGGGAGTTAAACAACTAGTAAATTACTCAATTGGACGTACGGTGTCGATTTTCGCATGGGTGGTGAGCTCTAGAAAAAATACGTTTAGAATAATATTGTTGGTTCTTGGAATTTTACTTTTCGTATTCAAAGATAATTTTGATGAAATTAGTGAAGATAGAATTGGTACAACTATGAGCCTCGTATCATTCTCCTTTTTGATCTTATTAGATAGTAGAAATGTGGGTGAATTGAGAAAATCACGAAGATTTATTTCATTTCCCCTCTCAATTATATTATTAACTCGAGGATATTCTGTTCCAGAAGATAGCTTATCAATCGGAGGTTATTTTCTAGCATTCTCATTAATCATGACTAGCATTAATTTCAAAGCAATTTATCTTAATTTCATCACAATTCTTCAATTAATTAAGCATTCAATTATTTATTTCTTAACAATACTACGTCTCCAAATTTTCTTTTTAATACAATTCGTTAAAAGCAATACAGTTATTATTACAAGAGTAGTAAGTGTAATTTTTGGATTCATTTTGTTAATCACCCCCTCAAGCTATACAATTGATTTAATTTTTATCGCACCCAAGATAAATAATTTCTTGGGTTCACTATTGATAATAATTCCCCTACTGCCGAACATTAACAGATTCAGACTAATTATTATTGCTATTTGGATTCCATTTATTTTGGGTTATGTAGTTAACAGCTATATTCAGTTGAAATTAAAGATACACCTTCTTAATAATTGGATAATATTTCACAGATTGATTATATCAAGATTTACATTATTTATTGCAGCTATATTAGAAATAATTATTGGTCCCAAGGAGAAATCATTAAATTTCATCATCGGATTTTTCCTTCTTGTAATCGTATTTTGGCCCACAGTTCATAAAATTATCGATAGAACAGTTAAATTTGTTGTTTATGTCTACCAAAATTATATTATTAATTTTTCAAATTCATCAGGATACTTGGGTTTGACCATGTTGATTTATTCTCTTTTTATTCAGAATCGCATAATTAGTATTAGTTTGATACTTGGTTCTTCTATTTTATTGAGTTATGCATGGAATAATGGCATTTTTAGATTTCTAGATACTATCTTGGGGTTTCTGGTTTCAGTAATTGTTACAATCCAGAATATACTTTATAGAGTGATAACTTATTTTTTTAGAGATTCACCAGTAAGTAAAATATTTAATGCGCTTAGCGTGATATTGTTCTTTGTTGCAATATTTGGTATTTCACCAATAGATCAATTTTATACATTCATAATATCAATAATAATGTGGAACTCTGCTTATCCATATCGTAGAAATCGGATATCTAATTTTGCTGTTTCATTTGTAAATGGTACAATAATTTTCATTAAATCTTTCTTTATCGGGGTAAAAAATTTCCTAATTAGAGCTGGTATATCGATTTGGTTTTTTGTAAAGAAAACCCTTCACGGTTTATACGCTAACCTATTACTTATCGGAGCTTGGATAATTACGACATTCTTTATCATTTTGAGTTTTGGTCTTATATTCTCAAATTTTACTGATATAAGCGAAATTGTATTTGGGGATAATATTATTGATGATGATTTAATATCAGTAATTATTGCTTTCACCTTGCTATCTGCTTCAGTACTTACAATTCAGCAAACATATCTGAATAGGGAAGTATTGAAAATAGGAGCTGATAACAAATGACAGTTTCGAATGTCCAATTCAATAGAACAAGACTAGCTTATCCAAGTATTGGATTGAGCATAATTGGTGTTCTGCTTACATATCTTGAATCAGAAAGAATGGGTCTGACACTAATCTTCTTTTCAGCATTATTCATTTTTGGTACGTTTATTTACAATCGATTACAAGTTATAGGTGCAGAACAATGGGCTATTGGGAGTATAATTGTTTGGATTGGCTTTTTCTTATTTTCTTTACCAATTTTTGGTGTAGCATGGAAAATCATTGGATTAAAGGCTCGAATATCACTTTTCATTTTCGGTATAGTATTTATTTTACTGGGTTTTGCAACTGAATTTTTTGATTTAAATTTAAAATTACTAAAACTAGTGAATCAAACCAAGATAAAAATGGAAATCTTTTTTAACAATCTTAAAGCACGATTGCTCTCCTCAGTTTGGACATTTCTAATTTTTATCGCTTCTTCCCTCTTAATCGTTTCTTTCTTTTTCCCAATTATAACAGAATCGATAGATTCAAACCTTCCCGATTATAATTTTCTCGCAACTCAATTGATTTTGGTCTACATCATTATAATTTCAATCCTTATGGAAATACGAGAATTATTATCTTTGTTAATCATAAGTTTCGGAACTGCTATCAAATTGTTATTAAAAAGCTTAACAAGAAGATTAATTCAATTTCGTGAGTTAATCATAAGTTTGTTCTTTAAACTGAAATTGTTGATAATTCAAATTTGGGGTACTCTGAAGAATTTTGTACAAATTACGTTTAAGAATAATTATTCTTTCGGCTTTTTCTTATTTATCATATTTTCCGTATTGAGTTATACGAGATCTGATATGGTACTATTTGCAATTTCAACACTTATGTTATTTGCTAGTTTAACCACATGGTTATTACAAAAACCTGAATTTATTGCGAATACGATAAGTCGTATTCATCATTCTACATATCAAAGGTCCCTTAAAATCCGAAATAGGTTCTCTGAAAAGAATCAATATCAGTGTCCTAACTGTTCAATATTTGTGAGTCCTCTTTATTTGACCTGTCCACGCTGTAAAGCAATTCTTCCAACTTGCAGTGTTTGTAGGAAAATAATTAAACCTGATACAGAGGTTCTGATTTGTACTCATTGTCAACGTCCCGGTCATCGTGCTCATATAGAACGGTGGTTATCAATAAAAGCAAATTGTCCCAATTGTCATTTAGTATGGTAATACTTCCTTTCTCTACCATTTTACATATATACCATTTCATTTAATTTTTTAAGTCATAATTTATTTGTCCAATGTTGAATAGAATAGACGAATACATTACTCCAAAAAAAATATATGATTCCCATTGTCATTTCTTTAGTTATCAAGGATTTGAGAAGAGAGCAAAGCGGATGGGATATGGCAGTTTGGAGAAAATGGTAAAAGATATGGGTTCTCGTACCAATCAATCAGTTGAAATTCCAGATAAAAACATAGAAGTATTTCTCGCCAAATGGGTTGCAGAATTAAATAAGAATAATGTTGATAAAGTAATGATGATGCCTGACTGGAATGATTTGAGATTTGTAGAAGTAGCAACGAAGAATTATCCCGATCGATTCATTCCATTTTTAATGATTAATCCAAAAGAAGAAGGTGCTTTAGATTTAGTAAAGGAAGGATATTCAAAATATGGAATAAAGGGCTTCAAACTCTATCCTCCCTTAAATTATTATCATGCATATGAGGAATTTCTGACACCGGTATACGAATTTGCTAACGATCATAGTTTCTTAATCACTTACCACATGGGGATTTCAATTGGATCTATGGCTGATATGCGTTATATGAACCCAGCTGATGTAAGTCCAATTGCTCGGGATTATACAAAAACAAACTTCTTATTTGCTCATTTTGCAACTGGTTATCTTCAAGAATTATTATTTTTAATGTACCACGTGAATAATGTGTTTGCTGAAACTTCAAGTTCTAACAGATGGATGGATTATATGCCATATGATATTAATTTACGACAAGTCTTCGAAAGAGTCGTAAAATCATCGGATACAGACCATATCATATTTGGAACTGATTCAACATCATTTCCGCGGGGTTGGAGATCTTCAATATATCAAACCCAGCTAGCCGTCTGTAATGATATTGGATTTAATCAGTCTGAGATCGACCAAATATTTTACAAGAACCTTGAAAATTTAGTTTCTAAAGTTAAGTGAGATTATAATTTTGGAATGATAATTTACATTATAAATTGAAATGGGTCATTACCTAATTCTTCTTTTTCTGTATAGAATGAAGTTAGTGTTAAAGTTCTAAAAGCACCATACTTTTTTCTAAGAGTAAATACTATGTCTTTTCCTAGAGTTTCCAAGTTATCTACGCTGATTTTGAGTAAATAATCATATTCTCCAGAAACTGAATGAATTTCTGAAACTTGTGGGATTTTAGATAACTCCTTACTTAATTCATCCATGGTCCCATATTTTTTGTATTGTTTTTCTGATATTGTGATTGGTTATTGTTAAATTCACTTACTAATGTATGTTAATCTTTGTTGCATCTTAATTTCTCGATAAGGGAATTACTTTGATTTCATTACCCCCAACTTTCTTTGTTTGCAAAGATTCGCAAACTAAACACATAACCATCGGAGCTAAGTGTAAATCGTGATCTTCAATAATTTTATAATGAGAACCAAAGTATTCACAATTATAACACTTTATATTTCCTTTATTTTTTGAAATTTTTATCGTTTTCAAAGTCTCCAAATCAAAAATATCTGGCTTCAAATTATTCAAATATTTCAAAATAGTTTTTTCATTTAGATTGGTGAAATTTCCAATTTGAAGTTCAATCTCGGCATTTTGGTTGATTAATTTTTCAAGTTCATCAACAACTGGTAGGATTAAGGTTTTATCATGCATTTAGAAGCATCTTCTTTATGGATGAGATTATTGTTTCAGATGATTTTATTACAATCTCAGATATATCATCTGCAAGTTCCATTTCCTCGACATTGATTCCCAAGACTAAGTAGTCCAGGGTTTTATTTAATTCTTTGTTAAGAAAATCTAATATCACACTATAATTTTGATAATGTGTAGTGAAAGATTCCAGCTCCAATATCTTATTGGGATTTATTATTACAATATCCCCCAGAATAAAATTTGGATGATAGACAGCATCGATAAATAAGACAAAATCAGGATTAAATTTAACAATTTTGCCTAAATAATTAGCTGGTGAATTGTAACAAGATAATATATTTATTGAATTCTTTTTTTGGCTACCCTTTAATTTCTCTGTGATATACACTCCCGCTCCATCATCGCCTTTAATGGGATTCCCAAGACCAATAATAATCACTTTTTTAAAATTCACCAAGATAGATATTAATTTACTATCGAGGTGATTTAAATTAGTCTCAGGCATCGGTGTTTTCACTTGTTACTAGGGTAATTTCACAGAAATCCTAGAAAGAACTTCATCTGGGAATAATCCTATAAACAGTAGAGACAGCGTTAATATTATTAGCACTCCTTTGATTATATTGTCATTCAATTTTGAAAGTGGTTTGATTTTTGTCTCCTCGTTTGGTTCATCAAATATTAGATATTTCATAAGCCACAGGTATCCTATAAATGCTAAAAATCCATTTATTATCAAAATTAAAACAAAAACTTCATTTACTGAATTACTGAACAATTCCATCTGATCTATCTTCTGATAAAATAGTAACAAAATAAGTAGTTTTGAAACAAATCCGCCGGTACCTGGTAAACCACCAAGCGACATTAACGCAATAAATATTATTACTCCAATTGACTTATATTTTCTTCCTATACCTCTCAAATCTCTTAAGTCCCTAGATCCTGTTAACATTAAGAAATAACCTGTTATCAAAAATAATAGGGTTTTAGCTATTCCATGAGTGAAAATATGCAATAATAATATCATTGAACCATCTCCTAAGGCAAATGGTGTAATCACCATCAAATAACTTAGGTGAACGATTGTTGAATATGCAAGAATTCTTTTGATGTCTTTACTGTCATCTCTAAGGAACTGAACAATTATCAATAAATTGGCTTCAGTCATCGTAATAGTTGCAATAATCACTATGACTTGGGCACTCAAAATTTCTGTTGTCGAATTAGTCATTAATTGATAGGTTATATACATTCCATATATACCCGCATTAACCATTATCCCTGAAAGTACAGCACTAACGGGTGCAGGCGCAGCTGGGTGTGCATCGGGTAACCATTGGTTCAGAAATATCATCCCAGCAGTTACTCCAAATCCTAATATAAGGAAAGTAAATCCTAATTTACCTAATAATTCATCAGTAATGGCTGTACTCGAAATATTGGAATAGCTTAAGTCGGTAGATATGCCTGATAATAATCCTATCCCAAATAATATATTCAAAGAGCCAACAGTACTAATAACCAAATACTTGAATCCCGCTTCCAGCGATTCTTCTGTCTTGGGAAACAGAACTAGTAAATATCCTGTGAGCACCATCAATTCCCATGATATGAAGAGTAAAAATAAATGACTGACTGTAAAGATTAGAATGATCCCTAAATTCATTGAATAAAACAAAGCGAAATAAGTTGATTGATCCTTCTCTCTTATGTAGAATATGCTAAAAATTCCAATAAGAATAAGAAGAGCTTGTATGAATATTACGATACTAATTGTAAAACCATGTAGAATGAAATTGTCAGTTATTTTGTATCCATTTGTCAGATCGGTGAAATCATTATAGATTATTATCATTACCACCAACTCAGTAACTAGGATTGGCAAATACAGTAAAGTTGATATTAATTTATTGCTTTTTTTTGCAAATATTGCCATTGTAGCAGCAATGAATATTCCGATAACTGGGAGCATCAAGTAAAGAATATTAACTAGGTCTATAAGTCAACACCTCCTATAATTGTACCTATCACCGTGATAGTTACAATTCCTATTAACCCGATAGTCCAATTAAGATCACCAGTATGCAATCTTCGGATCTTATATACCCATGATTTTGTGAATATCCATCCAAGCTGCCATATATCATCAAGGTAAAATCCTTCGGCAGAAATTGTTGTTATCCATTTAATTAACCAAAATGATTGGATTCTTGTAATACTGGTTTGATAATTCAGTAATGAGTAAAAGGATAAGGCTAAAGCTGAAATAATTATCAAAGCATTTAGAATTGAATGCGAAACAAATAATCCTAATCCTTCAGTTTCAACACCACCATGAACTTCTTCAAAATAATCAAACAATTTGAATCCAAAAAGTCCACCAATAACTGCGAAGACACTCAAGACCGCAATAACCCCCTTCATGAATATACTCTGATCGTCTTTTGTCGTTTCTTCTTGCTCACTGTCTGCAAAAATTAAATAATAAATAAATCTTGCACAGTATAGAGCTGTAATTATCGCGGTTAGTAGAGCTAGGACATAGGCTGTTTTACCAATACTCGAATCATGTTCAAATCCTAGTTCGTAGCTAACTGAAATTATCGACTCTTTACTGAAGAAACCCATAAATGGGGGGATACCTGATAAAGCAAGAGATCCTGAAATTATTCCAGCTGCTAATATCGGGTTTTTGTCCCAATGAGCCACTCCTTTCAATGAAGTTATCTTTTTATCATGATAGATATGTATAATATATCCCGCAGATAAAAATAATAATGATTTGAATATAGCATGAGATAAGAGATGGAATTGTGCATAATTAAAAGCTTGAATTGATAATTCTTGTTCATCTTCAAGGGCTGCGAACGCGATGCCTAATGACATAAACATGTAAGCGAGTTGAGAAACCGTAGAATAAGCAAGTATTCTCTTGATCCCAACACTAGTTAATGCTGATAACGCAGTTATTAATGCAGTCCCACCTGCGATTACAATGATAAACCAGTAAAATCCTTCTGAAGGTTTAATATTGACAACTAGATATACCCTAGAAACTAAGTATACACCTGCTTTAACCATCGTGGCTGCATGTATAAGCGCTGAAACTGTGGTTGGACCCTGCATAGCATCTATATCAACTCTGTCCGGGCTACTTAGCCAAGGAATAAATGGAAATTGAGCACTTTTACCAAAAGCAGCCACCACAAGCCCTATCGCAATAAGATTGTTTGCAGTACTTGGATTTGCGTTTTTAATAATCGCAAAATCAAATGAACCATATTCTTTGTACATGACTACAATTGCAAGGAAAAAGCCAGAATCAGCAAGATTCGTAAATAAGAATGCTTTGATTCCTGATAATCGAGCCTTTAACCCATCTTCACCAGGTTTATATGAAAAATGCCCAATTAACATGAATGAACATAGTCCAACTAATTCCCAACCAAAAAATAGAAGAAGGAAATCACCTGCAAGTACTAACATATTCATTGATCCGATAAATAGTTGAATAAAGAACCAATATTGTAATTTTGATTTATCTTCACTCATATACTCTAATGAGAATGCCGCAATCAAGAGGCCAAGAAAACTCGCAACAAATGCCATGAATATACTCAGAGGATCAGCATTTATTGATAATTCTATATTTGCCAATGATTTGAATTCTATCCAGGTAGTACTATTGTGATAAGTGTTCCAATCTCCTGAAAGATTTTGAATAAATGCGATCGATGCAGATATTCCTGATACCAATAAGACTAAGACACTCGTTACAGGAACTAACGATGCCTTGATTTTATTTATTATTGGTGTTATTAAACATCCAATAAATGGGGGGAGTAGTATTAACCAAACTAATATTTCTTCTGACATTTTACCACCTCAATTTGTTTAATTTGCTCACATCAACGGTGTCAAATCTTTTCTGTATAATCAATGCAATTGCCAAAGCAAGTCCAATTATTGTTCCTCCTATCGATAGCGATAGAATAGCGTAACTCTGTGCTAAAGGATCGTACTTATCTTCTCTCAAATAACCAAATGCTACGAATAGTATATTGGATGCAATTAACATCAGTTCGATTGCTATTATTATTTTAACAGCATCAGATTTTGTCATTAAGCCATAGAATCCAATAACGTAGAGAAGGAAGCTTAATGATATTAAGATATTCAGTTCACTCATCAGCTTTTCCTCCGTTGGTTAAATGGATTACTCCAAATATTGTTACCATTAAGGCCAGCCCAACAATTAATGTTGTTAAATGGATTGAAATCTTTTGAGTCCCAATCTCGATATCTGTCCAAAGTGGAAGAAGCGAATCAATTGAATTTTCTTCATTTATTTCTCGTGGATTATCAGCTAACGTTATATCACTCATAGCCATTAATTGAATGAATATGATAAAAAATATAATAAAAATTAATCCTAATCCACTTTGTTGCTTATAATTATTACGCATCTTGTGCTACCTCCTTTGAAACATCAACTTGAGCAACTTCAATTGTAGCAGCTACCACATCTTCTGGAAGAAAGTGTGCTAAAGCCGCGAATAAAACAGTCATAACACCTGAATATACAAGAAAATGGAAAACTGCAACATATACTGCGCCTAAATAAAGAAAAATACACCCAGCTGATATAGTAGCTAATCCTAAAGATATAACCGAATGTAGCCTATCCTCAGCTTCTAGAGAATAATATGAAAATAGTATTGTAATTATGCTTAAAATAAAAATTATCTCAATCATGGCTAAACCTCTTTCTTAATCTTCTTTTTCTTACGAACGACATCCACAGTTTTCAGTTCTTCCTTCTTCAAAGCAGAAGTCATCCACTGATCAGAGAGAGCAATTGCATGAAATCGACATATATCTTCACACTCTTTACAATAACAACATTTTCCCAAATCGATTCCAAATTGGAAATCAGATTCAGACTGTTTATTAATTGTAATTGCCCCCGTGGGACATACTCTTTCGCATTTCAGACAAACAGTACAATTTTCTGGTATTAATATTGGTTTGCCCCTGAATGTATGGTATATTGGTACATGTTCACTTGGAAACATTACGGTGTTGGGTTTTCTAAATAAATTTGTGATAGCTTCTTTAGAAGCTGTTAGATATTCTTTCATTGATAACATTGTTAGACCTCCAGATAAATTGCAAAGATTATTGCAAATAGATTGATTATACTAATTGGTAGTATATATCGCCACAAGAATTCAGTACTTTGGTCGACTCTGAGTCTTGAAAGTACAGTTTTCAAATATGCAATTATGAAAATGATGACAACTAATTCCATAAGAAATAGAACGAACGATAAGCCACTAGAAATAATAATTTCATAAGTAGCATCTCCAGCATCAATTATTTCTTTAGGACCTCCAAAGAAAATTGTAGCAGAAAGTGCAGCTAAATTGAAAACATTGATTGCATCTGCCAAAACCGTCATTGCAAGATCACTTCCAGTTAATTCAGTTTTCCAACCGGCAACAATCTCAGTTTCAGCATGAGCCGCCGAAAATGGATTGAGTTCTAATGCACCTAGGGTGCATATTAAAACAGTAGAAATTAGACTTATCCAGATTAAGATATAGAAAATAATTCCCAAATCTGAAGACTCATCATTTAAGACAGACGCCATATCCATTTTTGAAATTTGCATAGATTTAGTTAGTATTGAGATCCCTGCTATTGAGATCGCAATTGGAATTTCAAATGAAATTTCAGTCAATAGAGCTCTTCCTGATCCACTAAGTGAATAAGGATTTCTACTAGCCCAACCTATGAAATATACAGATGAGCCGTGTAAGGCAAGAAGAAATAAGAAAATGTATATGTCTCCTTCAAAACTAATTAACCCTTCTTCCTTGTATATAGGGATAAAAAAGGACATTAATATTGCCAATATTACCTGCAACCTTGGCAAGTAATGAATGAAGTTCTTGGAAGTTTCATAAGCATAAACTCTCTCTTTTGCCATGATTTTGGCGAAATCAAACAAAGGTTGATTGAATGGAGGGCCTACTCGATTTTCCATTCTCGCTGTTAATTTTCTTAACAACCATACTGAGGTTAAGCCTGCATATACAACAAATATGATTCCTGGAAACAAGAAAAATTTACTAAAAGATAATGCGAACACTGTATTACACCTCAAATATCCTTATTCCATTATTTGTTCTGAAAGCCTTATTAGATCGAGCAATCAGTTCATCACCTTGAAGTTCCTTGATTTTACCACTATCTAGATCAACAAAGGTGACCCTTTCCATGCATCCTATACATGGATCGATTAACCTGATAATAAGGGGTATATCCGCAACTTGCATTCCTTTGAATCTATGCAATAATGAGGTAATGTTGGCCAATGTAGGTGCTCTTACCTTATGTCTTACCGGATTTTTTCCTCCATCACTTATTATGTAATGAATATCTTCTCCTCGTGGGGCTTCGATCCTGGTGTGAGCGGATCCTTCAGGAATTCTACCTCTGAAAGGTATTGCAATATCCCCTTTTGGCAAGTTTTCGAGAATATAGACACACATGTTAATAGATTCAACTGTCTCATCAAGTCTAACAATAAGACCTGCGTAAACATCACCAGTTTTTTGATGAAATGTTTCAAACGGGATCTCTTTGTATGCAGCATAAGGTATGGTTTTTCTTAGGTCATAATTTACTCCCGATGCTCTTGCTGTGGGTCCAACAGTATTCATTTTAATTGCTTCATGATATGATAATGGACCTACATCCTGTAGTCTTTTGACAAAAGACTTTTCTTTCTGAAGGATTTCATAGTGCTCGAGAGTTTTCTTTTTTAGTGATTTCAATTGTTTAAGACAATAAGAGATAGTTTCATCGTCTATATCTTTTCGAATACCCCCGATTGTCTCAATACTATAATTAACTCTATTACCAGTTATTCTCTCAAGTATATCCATTACCAGTTCTCTATCTCTCCAAGTGACATGAAACATCATATCATAACCACCATCATGTGCAAGTACTCCATACCATAGAATATGACTATGAATACGCTCCAATTCAGAAATAAGAGTTCTCATCCATTTTGCTCTATCTGGGATTTCATCAACCATCTCCCATATTCTTTCAGCAGTTTCAACGTACGCCAACTGGTGGGCTGCAGAGCAAATTCCACAAATTCTCTCAATTAAATAGAGATTTTGAACCCAAGTATTTTGTTCCAATGCTTTTTCAATTCCTCTGTGATTAAATCCAAGTCTCAAATCGACACTTTCAATATTTTCACCTTTAATAAAAAACTGAAATCTTATTGGTTCTTTATGAGTAGGGTGTTGAGGGCCTATTGATATAACATAATCTTTAGAATCCTTCATAGGCATGGTTCCATTCTTCCCAACTCCTATCTTTTCAAGTAATTCTATTAATTCCTCAGTACTCACATCTTTTCGTAAAGGGTATACCTTTTCAGGAAAATCATCAGGTAATAATAATTTACCATTTTCAATTCCGTTAAAAGTTATGCCTAAGAGTTCACTGATCTCTTTTTCATACACATCAGACCCGGGGAATATATTGGAAACTGTGTCAATCTCAAGCTCAGCATCTGACGGTAATATCGTTCTTATGAACCTCGTATTGAGATCTTTAAAATTTGGATCGGGTGAACTTATTGGGTAATCCACTACAAAATTCCCATTTTGTTGAAATCCAATCACCGTACTCAGATGAGTGTATCCTTCCGAGTATAGCTGATTTAAGACTTTGTTCAGATGAATTTTGTCTACTGTAAATACATTGCTCTTATCCTTTAAGTGAGATTTTTCTAAAATAAATTCAGAATTCTCTCCAGTTATTGATTCTGATATTTGCATACATTTTCCTCCTAGTTAACTGATTCCTCAAGGCTTTTGAGTAATATATATACTCCATATACGATTGCTTCTGGCCTTGGTGGGCATCCTGGTATGTAGAGATCAACAGGTAGTAATTTATCAATTCCACCTAAAACGTTGTAACAATTTTGGTAAACTCCTCCATCGATACCACATCCTCCAACTACTATTACTAATTTTGGACTAGACATTTCATCATAGATTTCTTTTAATCTTGGAGCCATGGCTCTTGTTACTGATCCAGTGCAAACAAGGACATCTGCATGTCGTGGTGATCCTTGTAACGTTATTCCAAATCTTTCAATGTCATACCTTGGTGAAAGGGCAGCAACTATCTCAATATCACATCCATTGCAACTGCCTGCATTCATATGGCTTATCCAAGGTGATCTAGTTAGAGCTTTGACAAGTATTTTTGTGCTTAATTCTGCTAATGTCATGAAGTTATCATTTCCTTAGTTGATCTTATCATCAAAATGATGTAAGTAGTTAATACACCGAACCCAAAGGTGGTCCAGTTTAATAATTCTTCTCCAACTTGATTTAGGCTGTAAGTAGTGGCCCACAAAAAGCCTAAAACATGCAAGATCAAGAAGAATAATACATAGAAGAATATTGTATTTGCATATCTTCTATCTTTAGCACCAATAATTTCCCCACCCTGATAGAGATTTGATTTTCGGTCTTGTTGAACATTGGAACCAACATTCAAAAAAGCCTCTAGTACATAAAAAATCACCATGATGAGTATTATTGAGAGTAAAGCAGAAAGTATTATTTCATTTTCCATTTATATCACTGATCGAATAGAATCCTTCCTTGCTTAAACGCGTGTCAAGATTAATTATTAATTTGTTCCATATTGCTAATAATTATCCATATAATATTACAATTATACATATAATACCTAATAATTTCGCTTAAATATAAAATTATATATAGTAAACATGCATATTGGTATAAAAAATCTTTCGTTTCCATGATTTTCATAGTCATAAAATTGTAAAAAATACGAATCTAAGAGCATTTTGTTTATATTTTTCTGAAATTCGTAGTGTAAAAAACGAAACTCATACCTACCAAATTGATTCATACGAATTTCGAACTGATCAATATAAATTAATCAATTGAAGCATTTGTGCAATAAAATTATAGTAAATCAAACCATTATTAATCTGGAAAAACCCCTATTATAGGAAAAATTTTCAGATAGCAAATCCTATACGCAATTACTAGGTTAACTAATTTTTAATGAATTATTTTTCGTTAATATTTACAAAAGTGAGGTACCAATCTCTGTAAAAGAGATTCCACAACCCCGATTGAATGCTCATCGATTCTTACGAATCTCCTGGTACCTCAAATATAATTTGTAACTCTAAATTAATTTCTTTTCCTTGTTATTATGTATAAAATACCTAATTCAAAATATATTATGATTATAGATACATCTTAGCGCTTTACAATTTTAATAAAATATCATTTAAATAAAATTAATACTCAATATTAACGTATTCTTGAAATTTATTTCAAAATTGACTATTGTACATATTAGTTATTTAATAATATCTGATAATTAGGTTATCTATCGTCAATTGAATTTGAGGTATTAGTTTGAAAGAAGATCCAACTTCATTATCAAAACATGAGATACAAATTCTTATTGATCAATTGAAAACTAAGGATCTGTTTATAGATTCTGGAACTGAGGGTATTGGAATTGCAGAAAATGGGATAATATTATTGATAAATAAGCAATTAGTGAAAATGTTTGGTTACGATAGTCCTGATGAATTGATAGGTCAACCTATAATTAATTATATTTCACCCCAATCTCGAAAATTGGTTGCACTCAAGTTAACTGAAAATCTCACTAAACCTTATGAGTCGTTTTTCAAAAGAAAAGATGGTAGTGAATTTCCTGGACTTATATTTGCCCGAAACGCTAAATTTACTAAAAAAATTGTAAGAATTGCAACAATTAGAGATATTACTGACTTTTATGATTCACGAAAAATGTTAGAATCAAGTGAGAATCGTTATAGATCACTTTTTAATCAGATCCCAGTTACAATTTGGGAAGAGGATGCATCCGAGTTACTCAAATCTTCTAGAGAATTAGGATTAGAAAACATTGATAATTTAGATGATTACTTAGATAAGAATCCAGATATTATACGTAAACTGATATCCAAAATTCATATTGTTAATGTAAATGAAACTGCATTAGATCTTTTAAATTTACGAGATAAAGAAACATTAGTAAATTTGCTCCCCCAATTTTTTTCTTCAAATTCTTTAATAGCTTTCAAAAAGGTAATAATTGCAATTACAGGAAATAAGACATATTTTGAATCCGAGTCGGAATTCATTAACAAAAATGGTGAAAAAATAGATATTCATTTTATTTGGAGCGTGGTACCTGGTTATGAAAAAACTTATTCAAAAATTATCTCGATAATTACAGATATAACCTCTAGAAAAAAGGTAGAACTTGAAAGAAAAGAAATGGATTCAAGATATCAACAAATCCAAAAACTAGAAAGTCTTGGTACATTCGCCGGTAGTATTGCGCATGATTTCAATAATCTTCTTATGGGAATTCTTGGGAACGCCAATTTAGCTTTGAATCAAATAGATCCAGCTTCACCAATAGTTGGCTTACTAAAGGAAATCGAGGAGGTCGCAAATAAAGCATCTAATTTAACCAAACAGTTGCAGGCTTATTCTGGAAAAGGTAAAATCACCAAAGAATTATTCAATCTTAATGACTTAATTAAAGAAATGCAGGGATTCATTAAAATGACCATCCCAAGTGAAGTTAAAATCGCAACTAATCTAAGTAAAACAGCTCCTTGGATTGAAGCTGATAGAGCTCAGGTAAAACAAATCATAATAAATTTATTAATCAACGCTAGTGAATCAATGGATGACAAAGGTACAATCTCATTGAAAACATTTCACATTACAAAGGAAACCCTAGATGATCATTTAGGTTTAATGATATTACATCCAAAAAATTCAGCGTATTTTACTTGTTTGGAAATTATCGATACTGGAAAAGGTATTGAGCATAAATTAAAGAGGAAAATATTTGATCCATTTTATTCAAATAATTCAAAAGGGAAAGGGTTAGGATTGTCTGTCGTTCAAGGTATAATTAAAGGACATGAAGGAGGACTATTATTGGATACTAGAATAAATGAAGGAACCAGTTTCAAGATCTTATTTCCTTTATCTGTAAATTTCCGGAGTCTTATAAATGATGAAAAACCCGAAATAAAGGATTCACATATGGTTTCTGGGAGTAAAATTATGGTGATTGATGATGAACCAGTTGTTTTATCTGTTGCTTGCAAATTATTGAGAAAAATTGGTTTTGACCCAATAGCTGCAGTAGATGGCTATGAAGCTATAAATATTTTCCACGAAAAATCTGACATTAAACTGGTAATACTAGACCTAACAATGGAAAAAATTTCAGCACAACAAACTTTCTCTGAATTAAGAAAACTTAATCCTAAGCTTCCTATTGTGATTTCCAGTGGATTTAGTAGAAATGAAGTATTTCAACAATTTGGAATCGAAGAGAAAATGGAGTTCTTACAAAAGCCATATTCAATAAGTGAATTAGAGCAAATTATTTTATCCTTGATTTGAAGAAATTTGAAAAATTCGATTATATTTCATATTTTAACAGCAAGTAAATAATAAGACTTTATTTTGATTATTCCAATTTTGAACAATATATTTTTAATTTGGAAATTACTTTAATTATTTAATATGAGACAAAATTCCCCTTTATTATTGGCAGCTATTCTCTTTGGCACGATGGGTGATATCTTTTGGTTCGGAGCAGTTTTTTTTCCAGAAGAAATAACAAAATTTATTCTTGGTTTCAGTTCATCTGCAGAATACTCAGATTTATCAACTGAAGGTCTTTCTGTGATTCGTGTTCTTATTGGAATTATGGCAAGTTTAATTTGGCTAGTTGCTATTTTGTTAACGTATTTATCGTTGAATTATGAAGATAAGTCTCGTAAATGGATTGGAGCTGGTACTGTTGCCTGGTTTTTAGGTGACTCTATAATATCATATGTTGCAGATTTTGAATTAAACATTATTTTCAATCTTATATCCTTTGTTCCCATAGCTTTAATCTTATATTTCTCAAAAGAAGAGTCTTTAACAGAATAAATTCATTTTATAAGAAATTTTTATTTAGATTTTAATTAATTAATAATGTAAATTGTCGAAAGTCGTTCTTAAAGTTTATAGCCTCAATATTAATAATTTGCTTGATTAAACGAGTGATGAAATAATGTCTAATCCATTTGGTGAAAAATCTGAAAGTGTTTTTGCATGGAAAGAAAGGTATAAACAAAAAGAATTCGAAGTACAAACACTTCAAATGAGGGTCTCTGAACTTAAAAATCAGTTTGATCAATCGATTTTAGATTATCAAACTATTAGTCAAGAATTAGAAATTGCCAGATCTGAAATTATAAAACTAAAAGAGGAATATTCTCGAATTTCGAGTCTTTTGAATGATCAACAAGGTGTTCTTACAAATTTAGAACAATCACTCGAAACTGATTCTATGTCTACACTAAAGGGAGAAAATAAAAAATATCGGGAAGAGATTGAAGAGTTACAAAGCCAGCTTGCAAGAGGTGGTGGTACTTCATCTGACCTCTCCTCAGATCTTTCAGCAACATTGACTCCCCTGATGATGAAAATATTTGATCCCAATAACACTCGATTTGAGAATGCGTTTGATAATTTCGTAAATACTTTATCTCTAAATGGAGATGTATTTCAAAAGATAATGGCATCGTTGATTAAAAGAGGGGGGTCAAGTCCTATAGAGAATACTAAAGCATCTGTCGATAATGAACAGTTTGATGAAGCACTTGAATATCTCATTGAAAATGAAATTCTTAAAATTGTGGATTATAGATTAACAATAATCACATCTGAATCGTCAATGTCTTTGGATATCGATTGGGATAAAATGAATACATCTGAAGTCTTTGATTTTATCAAAAGTATAATGGAAGGTGAATCAGATAAAAATGTAATTAGATCAATGGATCTGTTTAGAGACACACTGCAGGAACGTGAAGTTCCAGCTAAAATTTTCTTTGAAATAAGGAAAATGTCTGAGGGAATATCTGCGAATTCAATGACTAGAGAAGAGGCCTTAGAACAAATTGAAGATTGGCGGAGACGAGTTGGATCAGTATGACTCAATTTTCAAAGTAATATTTCCTAAGATCCTAAGATTAGGAAGAGAAATACTAACCCAAGCCACACATTGTGTAACTTGAAACATTGCCCACCGGTATTAACTGACGGATTTGAATAAAATGCCCTTAAACCATAAAATAACAACAAATGGGGTCCTAACAATATTATCTGTAGCTTTATTGTTCTAGTAATTATATATGCCGTAATCGACCCAAATATAATAACTCCCAAACCCCAGTAATATACAATTCGAGATGTAGTGTTTATTCCAAATTTTACAGGTAGCATTGGAATTTTCGCTTTTTTGTAGTCATCTATATATTTTGTTGCGAGAGCCCAAGTATGTGAAGGTGTCCAAATAAAAACTAAAAATCCTAAGAACCACCCCTCAAGTGGCATATCAAAGATAGTACTAGATGATGGCAATCTCGCGGCATAACCTGCCCAAACAGGAGCGGGACTTGCTAAACCACCGAAAATGGTATTTAAGAAACTCTTTCGTTTCAAATATAAGGTATAACCAAATATGTAAAATAACACACCCCACGCGAGAAATAATCCAACAACTTCATTAAAGTAGATCCAACCAATCAGAATTCCTAATGTTGCCATAATTGTACCAAATATTAAAACAAAATGGGAATTGAATTTCAGCTCTTCAATCACAATTACTCTTTTTTTTGTCCGTTCCATTAATTTGTCAATATCTTGGTCAATATAGGAATTAATCATCATCGCACCTCCTGAAGACAAATATCCTGAAATTACAAATATTAGTAAATCAACAAAATTCACTGAATTAATATCAGGGATAATAAAACCAATAATACCTGTAATGAGTAATAATAAAATTACCCTTGGTTTTGACAAGGATAAAACTTGGCTCATTAGTTAAATCACAATATTTTCAATTAATTCATTATTGCTATTATTCCGTAATTCAGTAATATTCCCTTGGTAAAATTGTCTAATCTTACATAATTAATAAAATCAATTTTAACATACTGAAATAAAATCTATCAGAGATGTTAGATGAATGGAGCTTTTATCAATGAAATCTAGCACAATCAAAGAAATAATTAAACTTAAAGATCGAGGGTATAATCTTATCTCAATTGGATATTTAGGATCAAAAATGGTTCAATATACTCTTTTCAATTATTTAACAAAACAATACAAAAACAAATTTTTAATTGCCAAACTTGATCGCTCATATCCTAGTATCGAAAATTTCTATCCCAATGCTAAAATCTTTGAATATGAAGTCAATCAATCTACCAAGAAAGAAATAATTGAGATAAAAAAACCTGCCATTGGAAAATGGGAATTAAGAGGTCCCCCTAAAACTTCTAATTTTAATTTCGAATTTTATGTTAAAGGAGAATCAGTTATTAAAGTTGAAACTGAATTAGGTTTTTCATATAGGACAATCGAAGCCAATTTGAAAACAAGAGCAGTAAATGAAGTCCCAAACATTTTAGCAAATATATGTGGCTTTTGCTCAACAGGGCACACTCTTGCTTATTGCTTAATGTTAGAGAGCATGATGGGGATTACTGATCAAATCACGGAAAGGACAAATCTATTACGAATTTTATTTTCCGAAGTTGAAAGAATACTAAATCATCTTCTTTGGATTGGGATATCTGTTTCTTCAGTAGGATTAAACGAATTTATGAGTAAGTTTTTCAAAATTAGGAAAAAAATCGAGGATGTTTTTGTCACTATTAAGAAAACAACCTCGTTGAATAGAATTGGAGGAATCAATGCAAATATAGACAAATTACCTCACTTATCAACTATCCTTAAATTTATGCAAGAAGAGATTTTAGACATTGAATTTCATATTGAATATGAGTTATTAAGAGATTATACTAAAAATGTCTCCCGATTAACGCAAAATGAGATGGAAAATATAGGTGCTGTGGGTCCAATTGCTAGGTCTTCAAATATAGCAATAGATGTTAGATCCGATAGACCGTATTCTGGATATTTAATTAAAGAATATCAGCCAATTGTAGTAAAAGGGGGTGACCTTTTTTCAATAATACAAATTAAATTTTCTGAGATAGTGTCCTCAATTAATCTCTCTCTTGATATAATGGATAATCTACCTAGTGGGAATACGAAAATCGAATATCAATTGATGGAAAACGGCAATATTGTGCAAAGTTGGGTTGAGGCTCCAAGTGGAATTCTCCAATATACTGGAAGAATAAAAAAAGGAAGACTTGATCAATTGCATATCAATGTCCCTACAATTAATAATTTAATGCCAATGATTTACAGATTTAAAAAATCTGAATTAATGTATTTACCCATGATTTTACGAGGCATTGATATGGGTTATGATCCCAATGATAACCTCACATTTGTCGATCTGAATAATGACAGAATAAAACAAATTACAGGATTTGAACTAACAAAAAAATCCGCTCAAGCAATTAAACATTCTATTTCTCTGAAATTCTCTGATTTATAGTTGATTTTACCACAAAACGATTATTTTTTATCGATGTGCTTTAACTCATTTGATCAAATTTTATTTCGTGGAAATTCATGTACTAGGGTGCGGAAACATTTTGAAGGGTGATGATGGTTTAGGACCTGCTGTTGCAGTTTATCTTGAAAACAATTATTTGCCTAAAGAAAATGTAACAATTCTTGATGCTGGTTTAGCTTGTGGTGAATGGATTAAACCTCTAATATATGATGATCTGCGTCCGAATAAAATAATAATAGTTGACGTCCTTGATTTGGATCTTGAACCTGGAGAAATCAAAATTTTTTCAGCAGATCAATTAAAATTGAACGCCATGTCAATATCTTCACATTTTTTTCCGGATAAATTAATTATTGATGAATTATTAGCACTTGGGGTTGATATCATCTTTGTAGCTTGCCAACAAGGCTATATCCCTAAAGATATTTCAACTAAAATCTCTGAGGTTGTTGAAAAGTCAATTCCACGTATTGCAGAAGTAATAGCTGGTATGTGTAATCTTCAAAAAATACCTTAGGAAACCATTTTAATTCGTTTAATTACAAAATCTCGTCCGTTGACAATTTTTGTAAAACCATCACAATTAGGACACATAAAACTCAAAACGCCATAATGCATATCATCATCAAATGTTTTGATATTTCCCAAATAATTGCATTGGTCACATTTTACTGTACCTTTTTTCTCATTTAATATTATTTTAGAGCCTTCCAAAATGGAATTTGGAATTAGACTTTCATAACAAAATTGAATTTGATCAAAATTCAAAAATGCGAACTCCCCAATTTCCACCTCCACATCTATCACACGTTTTACTTTATGATTACTAACTTGTTTGATTATATTTTTGACTAACATCGAAGTTATACCATATTCATGCATCGACAATCACTACAATTTTAACGCTTCAATTACCGTTTCTATCCCAACACCTTCCCTAGCATTTGTAAATACTACTTTGGAATGTGGGTTGATCTTATGTACATCTGCTCGCAATTTTTCAGGATCTACTTGCATTATCTTTGCTAAATCAATTTTGTTTATCACTACGGTATCAGCAGTTCCAAAGATGTATGGGTGTTTTATTATCATATAGGGGCCTTCTGTTACAGAAACTACAACAATTCTTCGATCAGCACCTAATGGGAATTCACCTGGACAGATTAAATTTCCTACATTTTCTATAAACAAGAGCTGTATTTCGTTTAGGTTGATTCTATTCAATGCTTTTTTAATCAGATTTGCATCAAGATGACATTCCTTTCCAGTATTAATTTGGAGTGTATTTACACCGTGCTTAGCAATTCGATCAACATCAATGGTTGTTGTAATATCACCACCCAAGACGAAAATTTTATATTTATCCTTAAGCTGTGTAACTAGTCGTTCCAATAGGGTTGTTTTACCCGATCCTATTGAACCCATTATGTCAAATGATTTTACTCCGCTTTTCCGTAATCTAGAATCATTTTCATTTGCTAAATCTCGATTCCGCTGCAAAATATTTTCATCAAGTTCAATATCAAAAACCTCTCCCTCATCTGGCTCAATGATTTCATCTCTCATTTTATACATCTCCTGTATTTGTTCCCAAATTTCAAACGTTTCTTTCGCTTCCTCTTCATCCACAATTCGAATTCCATAACCATTATTTACAATTACATAATCTCCTACCTTTACATCAAGTAAAGAAATATCTACAAGTGCGGTCTTTGATTTTTCAAAACTGGCAGTCGCATAATTATCTATAATCTTTAAGATTTTAACAGGAATTGCGATACACATGATAACCATGTTCTATGTTGAATTAGTTTGTTACTGATTTGGGTAATGTTACATCTTCCGTTTCAGTGTATTGAGGAAGTTTAACAACTATCTTACCCTTGTTTACCCATAGCGCAAGGGGTCTGTATACAACATGGGCAAATTTGCTGAACGGGAATATGAACAACAAAGTCCCAGAGAATACTAAATGTATAAAGAAAGAATAATATATCCAAGGTTCCGAACTATCCCAATACACTCCAATTTCCACCATGAACCCGGTCAATCCAGCAAAGAAAAGTAATAAAAGAAAAATCCAATCATCGATTTCTGAGGACTTAGAATATGTACTTGTCTTAAACAGCCGATTATATATTGCCAAAGTCACTCCAAACATGAATACTATCCCACCAATTGTACCTATCAGTCTAGGTGGATAAAAGAGTGAGACTGATTCTTCTGGATCTTTGAACACGAAATCCAGGGCTGTAGCTGCAAATAATGACATGAACCCCCAGAATATTGTCATATGTATCATCCATCGGTTTTGATACCAAGGAACTTTTTCATCTTCACACTCACCTTTGAACGATTTTTGCATCATTACCTCTCCAATTAAAACAGACCAAAGCCCAGTAATCCAATTTTTCTTTGATTTACGTTCATTAGTTATAACATCTACCAGTTTCCCATTCGAAGTTGAAGTTGTCAAATAAAGCATTCTTAAGGCACCAAACAGCATTACAAGGGAGATAAATATTCCTGCCCACAATCCAACATCATGGATCAAATCGGCTTCAATATAATCAAAGAGGCGAACCTCACTCCCGGAGGGAATATCTTTAGTAGTAATTAGGAGTGCACCGGTAAGAGCAATAATCACTCCAAGAGTTAGTATAGCAAATAATTTTTGTGATAAATTAAACAATTTGCCAATGCGAGTAATATCATACCGGGAAATTGCATATTTGCGAGATGCCATCATAAATCCTGCAGGGTCTGCTTCTCTAGGACACTCATCTGTACAGCTCCCACAATAGTAGCAACTCCACAAATGTTCAGAACCTAACAATCTACTTTCTAATCCTAATTGGGCATATCGGATGGTTTTTCTTGGAAAATCTGCTGTTTCTGTCACTAGGGGGCACGTTGCAGTGCAATGTCCACAATTATAACATGCTGAGACATCGAAGGCCCCGTAGTTCTTTAATTCAGGTATTAGTGAATCTTTAACTAATATTGCCATTTATTTTACCTCCGTTCCATCCCACATCCTCATATTTCGGATCCTTTCATTGTTGGCATTGTAAATTTCCAACCTTAGAGGCAGTTGACCTGGAAGAGTGTGAGTTGCACAAGCAAAACAAGGATCATAGGCTCTGAATGCCATTTCAATCTTATTTAGAATTCCATCTGTAACATGACCGTTTTTTATCAACCCTTGGGCTGCCTGTTTAATTCCAAGATTAATTGGAGCAGCGTTTTGTTGTGTAGCAACAATAAGATTCACCTTCTCAATTACTCCTAAATCATTAGTATTATAATGATGAATTAATACTCCTCTTGGAGCTTCAACAACACCAATTCCTTCTTTGGGAGTTTTACTAGGTAATTCGCGGACATTTGAATCAATAAAATCGGGATCCTTAGCTAGTTCAAGCATTCTTTCGGCTCCGTACAAAGTTTCTACTATACGCGCCCAATGCCAAGCTAAAGTCATATGTACTGGTTTTCCACCTAATGTATCATATAATCTATCATACTCTTTTTGCGCTAGTGGGGTTGGCATGCCTTCTGACACATTGAGTCTAGCCAATGGGTTAACTCGGTAAAGACCACTATCAATTCCATCAATAAAACCTTTCCATCCAATTGGTTTCAAATAAGTTTGCTTAACATAAGTCCATGGCTCCACATGTTCTGCAATATAGTCTAGATAATTATGCACGTCAAACTTAGCATACTCTTTTCCGGTTGGATCCATTATTCTGAGATCCCCATCGTAAAAATTAACTTGGTTATTTTTGTCAACAAGGCCCATATAGTATGTTTCATTAGTATAAGCTTGGCTGGTTATTAAATTAACATATTCCTCATTTCCTAAAACTATTTGATTGAATAAGCCCATTGTCCATTGAGCAAATTCAATAGCCTGTTCTGAAATTTTGATTGCTCTTTCTTGAATATCTTTATTCAAAGCTTTTGAAATACCTCCAGGTAACCCAAATACCGGATGAATGACTTTCCCTGTAATTTCAGTCATTAGATTCCTGATTTCTCTACGCATTGCTATTACTTTTTTTCCAGCATCTAAACCTGCTTTTGCAATTACACCCAGAATATTTCTTTCAGCTTTTGGGGCTTCTGGACCTACTATAAAATCAGGTCCACCTAAAAAGAAGAAATGCAAAGTGTGGTCTTCTACCATAAAGCAATTATAAACAAATTCACGTATTTTGAGAGCAGCAGGAGGAGGAGTGACTTGATAAAGGTCATCTAATGCTTTAACTGACGCCATGTGGTGAGCTGTTGGACAAACACCACATATTCGTTGAGTTATTCTTGGCATTTCCTCGGAATGCATTCCTTCACAAAATTTTTCAAATCCTCTTAATTCAGGTACTTGGAAAAATGCTTTGTCCACATTACCTGCTTCATTCAAGTGTAGAGTTATTTTTCCATGTCCTTCCAATCTAGTTATTGGATCAATTACAATTATATTATCTTTATTAGGTACTATTTGTTGTTCTGTCATTTTTGAAAAACCTCCATGTTGCGTCTTTTCAGGATACTTGAAGGTAAACTAAACATGTACACTAATCCCGTAAAATTTGGAATTGTGGACAATAGTTGTTCTGCTTCAATTTCATTTGATGTATCAATAATGGATGACATCGCAGAAGCGAATTTAGTTCCCATATCATCAATTTCATCAGTGGGACCGTAACACCCCCTGCAAGGCATATTCACTCTCATACAAAGTTCACCACAACCAATTCTTGTGACAGGTCCCAGACATATAATTCCTTGTTCCAATAAACATCTTCCTTCTACAGGAATAATTTCATGAGGTCGTTTGAACTCTGTAATTTTGATTTTTTCTTCAGATCTTTCAAGTGGACAAGTTTCACACATATTCCGATTCGGTGATAGAATGGATCCATTCGGTGGTAAATTTCCGGATAAAATGGCTTGCACTCCAGCCATTAATAAATCCGGATTTGGGGGGCAACCAGGTAGATAATAATCCACTGGAATAATATCATCCAATTTTCTAACTGTGTCATAGATCTCAGGCAATTCCAATTTTATTCCATCCACAACGTTTTCTATTAGAGGTCTAGTTTTATTAGGGTTGTAGACACTGGGTACTTCTTGGTAAACTCTATCAAATATTGCTTCTCTATTCCAGAAATTAGCGAGACCTGGTATACCTCCCATATGTGCACATGCACCATATGCAATGATCAGTCCAGATTTCTTTCTGAGAAGTTTACAAATTTTTACATCTTCTGAATTCTTAATTGCTCCATTGATGAAGCTAACCGCAATCGAATTATCAGGCATTGCTTCAACATCTTCTTTTTTGAAATCAAGTGCAACAGGCCAAAATATTATATCAACCGCTGCAACCACATCTAAAATACCCTCTGCTAGATCAACAACCGATTCTTCACAACCACCGCAAGTTCCACACCAATAAAAACCAACTTTAGGTTTACCGTTACTCATAGGTCATTCTCCTTTATAGTGATCGGACCTAATTTCTTCAAAGTATCAACCATCTCAGAAATCACATCCCTTGCCTTGTTTGCTTCTGATGCAGATATTCCGTCCATTCTAACTCTTTTCTTATCGATTCCAAACGCTTCAAGCATTTTTAGAAGAATATGAAATCTTCGAACTGTTTTATAATTACCATCAATATAGTGGCAATCCCCTAAATGGCACATTGAGATGATCACACATATTCACTCTCATACAAAGTTCACCACAACCAATTCTTGTGACAGGTCCCAGACATATAATTCCTAGTTCCAATAAACATCTTCCTTCTACAGGAATAATTTCATGAGGTCGTTTGAACTCTGTAATTTTGATTTTTTCTTCAGATCTTTCAAGTGGACAAGTTTCACACATATTCCGATTCGGTGACAGAATGGATCCATTCGGTGGTAAATTTCCGGATAAAATGGCTTGCACTCCAGCCATTAATAAATCCGGATTTGGGGGGCAACCAGGTAGATAATAATCCACTGGAATAATATCATCCAATTTTCTAACTGTGTCATAGATCTCAGG
>MDVR01000051.1 GCA_001940725.1 Candidatus Heimdallarchaeota archaeon LC_2
CAATTTTAGCCATATTCGTTATTGGTAATGTTCCATCAATAATTCCTTGAATCTTTTCAATACCTGACATGTGTTTGGGATCCATTAATTGTAATTGAACCCCCTTTTATTAAAAAAATGAAGATTAATGATCTAATTGAAAGATGATTAAATACCGAATTTTGGAAGAATATGAATTTTTTATTTTTCACTAGTAATTCATAAACACTTGATCAGTTGAAAAGTATATACTTTTCTTGTAACTGCCCGAAGACGCTACAATAGGGTTACTGACAGGAACCCCACTATTGGTAGATATACCTCCAATAGCCTGTTTGCATCCCAATAGCATGTAACCGTTACTCTTTTCAGAGTGCCTTGCTTATTATGTGGGATTTTGTATTCTTAGTCCTGGGAAACGACTCCCTAATGTCTTAGCTAAAATTGAGTATAAAAACTACTTATGATAACCTCCTAATTATTTTTGAATTTGGCATATTCGATTTATCTCATGAAAAACAAGATATATAGACAATTTAGAATTAAGTTTGTTAAAATGTCTATACAAGCAATTAAAACAGATAAAGGGACTCCCCCAGGAGGACATTATTCACAGGGGATTAAATTTGGTAATTTATTATTTACTGCAGGACAAGTTCCGGTTGATCCGCTAACATCTGAACTCAGAAATTCATCAATTGAAGAAGAAACCCGTCAAACATTAGACAATCTCGCAGCGGTAGCAGAAGCGGCTGGCACATCATTAAAAAACACTTTGAAGGTAACGGTTTTTTTAACCGATATGAAATTATTCCTAGGATTTAATTCAGTTTATGCAGAATATTTTCCAAATAATCCCCCTGCAAGATCCACTATCCAAGTAGGTCCCTTGCTACGTGATGTTCATATAGAAATCGAAGCAGTCATTGCGATTCTTTGAACGAATATTAATAATGTAAATGTATAGAAATTCAATCTTACAAGCAAAAATTAATTATCTTTTTGTAGATGTATTTTATTGTAATAAATGGAAAAAGAATATTTACTGAAGAAAATGAGAACCTTCCATTGTAAGCGCGGGCATCCAAATTGCGATCGTTGTAAAGAATTATACGATGAAGGAGATAAATTTTGTATATTAGAAATGCCTAGAGATACTGGGATGGTTTCTCGACCAGTTACAGTAATACATAAGGGTGGGGCAGATATGTATATTGAATATGAATTTCACAAATGTTTCAAAACCAAACAAGAGGCATTAAATGCATCTAAAAGTTTGAAAATAATTTTTACGGATATCGATTAGAAATTATTTACTTCATAAGTCGGTTTTTGTACCATTCAGGCATCACATACCCGAGGTATACAAAAAAGGCAGCAAAGCCTCTTGAAATCCATCCTAAATAATAACATACTGTATATCCATCTCCTCTGATTTGACTATATACCAATTCGACAATGAAAAATAAGAAAACCGCAATTGCGGCAATAGCATCAATCAAACTTTCGCCTCTTCAGACGTTTTACTAACATGCTCCGTCTCAGAAATGAACAGAGGTATTCCAGCTTTTGTGATGACATACAATGCTTTAAACATCTGTAGCTTATACAACCTATTTGTTTAATTGATATAATCTATGTTAAATGACTAAGGAAAATCGGCTCATGAGTTTTTGATACGATTGTGGATTCGATCAAATCCCTAAACGAATGATTATTTATGACCATTCCTAACAAACAAACAGGAGATAAAAATGTCAGACTCAAATTTCAAACCATTGAAAGAATATGAAGATATTGAAATTCAATTGGGTTCCACAAAACTAAAACGTGGTTTTGCGAATATGGTAAAACATGGTGTTGTTATGGATGTGACTAATTCAACCCAAGCAGGGATCGCAGAGGATGCGGGTGCAGTCGCAGTCATGGTTTTGGATAAATTACCAGCAGATATCAGAGCACGTGGTGGTGTTGCACGAATGGCAAACGCGGATTCTATTAAACAAGTAATCGATGAAATAAGTATTCCAGTTATGGCTAAATGTAGAATTGGGCACACACAGGAAGCATATCTACTCCAAGAATTAGGAGTTGACATGATTGATGAAAGTGAAGTCTTGACTCAGGCTAATATAGCATCACATGTATGGAAGTGGCCTTTTACTGTTCCATTTGTGAATGGATGCAGAAATTTAGGTGAGGCTTTACGTCGTGTCGAAGAAGGAACCGCCATGATCAGAACTAAAGGTGAAGCTGGGACTGGAGATGTAAGTGAAGCAATAAGACATATGAGATTAGTTAATAAAGGCTTGCGAGAGGTGCTTGCTGCAAAAGATAATTATCAGGAACTTCTTATTTTGGCCAGAGAAATGAAAGTTAGTATTGAAACTTTATTCAAAGTCATTGAAGCAGGAAGATTACCGGTTGTTAATTTTGCAGCGGGAGGTATTGCAACCCCAGCAGATGCTGCAATGATGATGAGAATGGACTGTGATGGAGTATTTGTAGGATCAGGGATTTATAAATCTGAGGATCCAGAAAATCGAGCTGCTGCTATTGTTTATGCTACAACTCATTGGAATAGCCCAGATAAAGTTTTAGAAGCGCAGCAAATGGTTAATGAAACTCTAGCAATGGCAGGATTAGGAATTTCTTCAATGGAAGAAAGTGAAAAAATTCAAAGTCGTGGATCGAATCTATAGACTATCAATTTTTTTATCAAATATCAAATTAAAAAACATTTAAGGTGATTAATTTGAAGATCGGTATACTAAGTTTACAAGGAGCAATAGAAGAGCATGAAAGATCTATCAAAAATGCAGCTGATAAATTAGATATTAAAATCGAAATTAAACGGGTTATTGTTCCCTCGGAAATAGATGATATTGATGGACTTGTAATGCCGGGCGGAGAAAGTAGTGCCATGATCCTTATAGGTTCGAAAAACGGAATGCTTGATGCGGTAAATTCGAAAATAAAAGAAGGCCTACCAGTATTTGGGACCTGTGCAGGTGCAATTCTTCTATCAAAGATAGTTAGACGTGATCAAAACTCAGATTCAAAGGAAGGTGCATTTCCTTTTTTAAATGTTGAAATTCTAAGGAATGGATACGGTAGGCAGATTGATTCTTTCATTACAATGTTGGACTTACAAGATGAGGAAGAAGCTTTTGAAGGTGTATTTATTAGAGCTCCAAGGATTAGAAAAATTGGCGAAAAAGTACATTCATATGTAAATTTAAAGAATGACCCGGTCTTTATTCGTGAAGGAAATATAATTGTTACAACTTTTCATCCCGAGTTAACTGGAGATAGCAGAATTCATGAATTATTTTTAAAATTAATTATTGAACGAGCATAGAGAAGGATTTAGAAGGTATGAATGTGAAACATATTTATATTTTAATAATAATTTATAATTAGATAAAATCAAATCTGTGAAGATCATGACTTCAACTGACATAGAGACGGAAAGAATTAATCCCTTAGATTATGTCAAACCTTATTTTACAAAATTGACTAAAAATGAGCAATCCATCCTCATTGGGTCGATATTACTATTTAAATCTGTAAAATTAAAATTACTCCAAGATTTATTGAATTTAAATAAAATTGAACTTGAAGAGCAAATAGGTAGATTAGTGCAATCTGATTTTATAACAGGAAAATTTTCTGTTGATAGCTTTACGTTGATATCAGTTAATCAAGCAATATTACAACAGCACCCAAGTCTTACTTTAGATGAGCGGATTTTGCTTGCATATCTTAAAACTAATAGTAAATTATCAATCGACGAATTAAAAAATGCGTATTCACTTACATTTGAAGGGATTGTTCATGTATTATCCACATTCATCACTCGAGGATTAATTTCGGTAGAAAAAGTTGATCCTGTCATTTTTGAGTTTACAGTACATTATAGCTTACCTAAAATTCCAGTAGAAAATATTTCCAATTTGGATAAACAGGTTATAGGATATGCAATATTAAGAGAAGAAACAACGTTCAATGAAATTTCCGATAATTTGGAAATGCCAGAGCATCGAATTCAATCAATAATTGTTGATATGGTTCTCGCAAATATGATTTCTTGTAGATTCAAACTTAAAAAATCAAAACTAAAATCTGCAGCCGTCGTCATAAAAATTAAACATTTTCAAGTTTTATTTAAACAAAGACCTCTTGAAATGCTGTCTGATATCGAAAGATTAGTAATTGGATATTTAAATTTAAGAACATCAGCATCTCTAAGAGAACTTTCAAAAGTGCTTAAAAATCATAGATCAAGGCTCTTATCAGTTGTTTCTCGATTAACTGCCACCCGAGAACATCCTTTTAATCTTACTGAAAAGGGCTTCTTAAAACCTTTAAAACCTTTGAAAGTTGTAAGGACCATTCCCATTGATCAATTAGTTGTTTCTTCACTTTTCAATTATAGAGTATTATTGGGACTGATTAGCACTGAAAAGAAAATTGATCTAAAAACAATTATGAAAAAAATGAATGTAAAGAAATTTGAAGCATTACGAGGAATCATTGATCTTTATGTCTCTGGACAGATTGATGGAAAAATGAAATCTTCAGAGACATTTCAATTAACTAAAATTGTTAAAACAGGTTCGATACACAGTATTGCTTTAGAAAGTTGGGAAAGAATCATTTTAGGTGCATTGATCTCTGAAAAAGTGATTTCATGGCCTAAAATTGCAGCTTTATTAGGATTTGATAGGGAAACGGCTCGTGAAAAAGCTTATGCATTTATTTCAAGAGGTATTGCAAATGCGATCGCAAGAGATACTGCAATAATATTATCTGAAGTACCGAAGATACCGCCGTTAATTCAAGTTACAGATCTTCCAATAATTGATCAGCGAATATTAGGATATACTTTGCTAAAAGAAAAAATTTCCCTAAAAGAATTAAGGTCTCGTTTCAATTTAACACAAATTGAAGCTTATTGTAAGTTATATTTGATGATTGGATCAGGATTACTAGTCACAGAAACAAAAAGAAAAAATTTCGCATTAACAGAAAGACGTCAACCCACTCCTAGTGTGCCAATTAATGAGATCGAAAAAATATTACAGAATATTGTCCAAGTAATTGAAGGCTCTAAATTCAAAAATGACGTGATTTCAGTCCGTGAAATTTCTAAGAAGATTGGAATGAGCAAATCAGACTTTATTGATGATTTATCCATTTTGATTGCTCGAGGGTACTACGACGGACTTTATGATGGGAAAAACTTCAGAAAAACAAAACAATTATTTAGAATCAAGGCTAAACCTCAATGTTTCGAATGCAATGCTTTTCTTAGTGAAATTAATGAGCCTTGTCCTAATTGCAAGGCTATGCTTCCATTTTGTACAGTTTGCAAAGGTCCACTATTAACCTCGGATTTTATAGTAGCCTGTCCATATTGTAAACATGAATCTCATTCAACTCATATAAAAGAATGGTTGAATATTAGAGGAGAGTGCCCGATATGCAAAAATGCAATAAATTCTTCGCAATTAATTAATATTAATTTCTAGATGAAATGTAAAATCACCATTCATCCTCTAAATATATCACAATCGTTAGTTCATCAATTGGTGAGAGAAAAAAACTAGAACCTATCGATTTATTTAAAGGACAAAGATTTCCGCCTTAGCTTGTAAATAGAAAATCTGAGGTTTCAAGTCTTGATTATTAAAAGAAAATTTTTTGTTATATTTTTGTTGTTAATTGTCAGCATCTATCCCACTCAATACTTGAGTGTAGCTGAGGTTAATGATCAAATACCTCCTGCTCCTGAGTTTATCAGCGTTGTACCAGATGGTGATAATGGTGATTATATTTTCAATCAAAATGATACAGTCAAAATCCAATATACTTCAGATCGATTTGATGTAGAAGGATTAATTCTTGTAGGTGAAGGTAGTGGATTATCGTGGAATATAACTTTTACCGAAACAAATAATTTTACCAAATCAAGTAGTTTGGGACCTGAAAGTGTATATGACATTGACCTCAATGTAACGTCCTACACAGTATTCGTTGTCTATGCATGGTATAATGATCTCGACAATATAACGATGGAAGTTTTAGATAATCTAGATGGTGCTCTTGGCCATCAATTATGGATAACTGAAGGTTCTCTTTACCCTACATTGGATAATGTTGAAGGAGGAACTTCACAAGATGATGAAAATGTTGAATTTTATGTTCCTAGATATGAAAATGCGACAATCATCTACCTAACTAATGATCCAGAAAACGTCAACAGCACATTTATCACGTTATCCTTTGCAAACTCAACAGAAGATCTATACAATGAATCGAAGTCTATCAGAGTTAATATGAGTCAAACAATTTTTGCAGTGGGAGACGTATCTGAATTCAAATATACAATTAATATTACTCAGAGATTAATTTTCTTCACAGCCTTTAATGAATTCGGATGGGAGAGAAAAAGAAGTGATACTCCTATTTCGCATCAAATTACAACTGGATTTATTATTGAAGTTGATTTTTTTGAATCGAAGGATGAGTATACAGAGTTAGATCCCATCGTGTTTAATGTCACAATTACAAATTCGACTAATGATGATAAATTCAGCTATCGATATCGATATTTCGAAAATGAGACTACTGAAACTCCATTGTTGAATTGGACTGAAACAAGTTTAGACTCCTTCTTCTTGGAGCAAAAGTTGTTGAATGTCTCAATTGACGATGTAAATCACACACAAAATATAACAATTTATAATGTATTTTTCGAATTAGAATTAAATATTTCCAATATTTTAGAAATTCAGGTTTTTGTAGATTATCTAGGTCAATCATATAATGCGTCCATACCGGATGTCATTACAATTCATGACTCAAAACCTGAAATAAGTTTATTAACCTCGGATTTATCAATTACAAATTCACATTCTGGATTTATAGCTTGGGAGACTTCAATTTTACGTGGTACATTAAATGAAACGGTGATTTCCTCAAATACTACCGATTTATCTGATTTTTCCATTTTTGGACTTGATAATTATACAGCGATCTTTAACGAAACGGGAGTTATAATTGAAGGGAACCATGAGCTAATAATAAATGTAACAACCACATTTGAAATTGTCAATATTTCAGATCCCATGGGAGCACGTATCACAGTATTTGCATTTAATAATATCACAGCAATCTATCGAGTAGATACTGAAAATCCAACAATTAGTTTTGTCGATGAGATCGAGTTCTCAGACGCTAACGGAATAGTTACTGTTAAATTTACTTTCGAAGATCTCGGAATAAACCCAACTGGAGTTATTTTTGCGACTGTATCATGGGGTAATGGCTTAGCAATTAATGTGACATCTCTTGAAGAAGCAACAATCATTTACCGATATAGTGGAACTTATACTATAACATTAAATGCAACAGACGCTGCTGGGAATATCAATTCAATTTCCTTTGAAGTTACAGTTACAGTTCCAACAACTGAAACTTCAAAAAATGGTGATAGCCCTATCTCAATAATAGCCCTTTTTGCTGGATTTATATCCATAGTAATTGTAAGTAAAATTATTAGAAAAAGAGAGAACTTCTAAATTTAACGTAAACTTATTTCTCATTAGATATCGATGGAATGTTTGATTAGTAAAGCTACTTATAGAAGAAAGTCATATTTCTAGTGTTAAAATGAAAAAGACTTCATTTCTCACACTTGTTATAATAATGTTAATTTCTTCGAATTTTATATTTTCAAATGATTCAATAAACAAAATTAAAGATTATAAAGAGGATTTTAGTGATTTTGAGAACAAAACTTCCAATTCATTAATAGAAGTAATTCGAAGAAATACTGAAAAAGTTGATAAAAATGGGGATAAGGTTGCTGATTACTTAGAAGAGAGACAAGGCATTATAGACGCAATCATTGTGTTTGAGGATTTTTCATATGTACCTAGTAATTTTGAATTTGGAGGGATAACACTTCTAAATTCATATTCATCAATTCCTGCGTTACATGTCTCGCTTGATTCTTCACTCCTACCATTAATTCAATCTTTACCGGGAATTGCGTTGATTGAAGAAAACATTGAGGTCAAACCTTTATTAGCTTATTCTACTTCACAATTGGGAGTAAGACCTTTTCTTTGGGATCAAGGAGATGTTGGTAATGGAGATTATAGTATAGCGATTGTTGATAGTGGTATTGATTATAGCCATAGTGCATTTGAAGGAAGAATCATCGCATCATTTGATGCAATCGCTAACACTGAAACATTAGTAAATGACAACGTTGGGCACGGGACTCATGTAGCGGGAATTGCTGCAGGATATCCTGTTACAGGTAATACATATACTCAAACTTCAAGAGGTCAATTACCAAATGGAGGTGGTTTCTTTGTGGATATGCTATGGGCTAATGTGAATGCATCTACATCAATAACTGTTGGGATGGATTGGGGTGCAAAAGGTGCTGATGTCCCAGGTGGAAGTGCATATGTTTCTGTAGTTAAGGATAACGGTGCTGATAGCTTTGCATTAGCATGTGGTGGATGCATTCAGCATGATACAACTGGTTACATAGAAACAACTTTTGATATTACAACCCCTGGAGATTATTACATTGGTTTTGGAAATAGTACATCAAATGTTGAAATACCAGGCATTGATTTGATAAATTATGAAGGATGGGCTGAATTGACATTTGATAGTGAGTTACCGAGTCAAGTAAAAGATGATGGATATGAGGAATATAGTGGAGTAGCACCTGGAGCAAATATCGTTGTAATAAGAGCGACTGATATAGATGAGTTTGGTGATGATGTCGGAGATACTAATTCATTAAATCAGGCATTAGGATGGATTTTGACAAATAAGGAAAAATATAACATTTCTGTAGTTAATCTCAGCTTGGGGGCAGGAGGTCCCTCAGTTTCAGTAGATTCTAATATTGCTCTACTTGCAGGTGCAGGAGTAATCTCTGTTGTATCGGCGGGAAATGATGGATTTAATTCTGGAATTTACTCTCCTGCATCGGCTGTGGAAGCAATAACAGTTGGGGCAGTTAATCGATATAATGAAATTGCTGGATATTCAAGTAATGCTAAAGATAGTCAATCACTCGCAAAACCGGATGTTGTTGCACCAGGTGGATCTTATGCATTACCATTTATTTCTTTTTATGATCATGATTCAAGCTATCCTGAAGGAATAGGACTAATAATTGCACCTGATAGTAATAATATTGGTGTTAATGATAGAATAGATGATTTAACTGGTCAACAAGGAACTAGTATGGCATCACCTCATATTGCGGGGCTTGCCTTATTACTAATGGAACAATACGCAGAGAAAAATGGTTGGAATTGGAATTCCGATGACGTATTTAGAATTAAACGAGCAATTCTTGCAGGGACATTTGAAGTTGCGAACATCGGATCTGCAGGTGGAGAAACAGTAAACTTTCCAGATCAAACCCCTACCATTGATAGAATAGAGAAAGATTTAGTTGAAGGATGGGGGGCTGTGAATGCACAGGCTGCATTCGGAGCATTAGATAAACAGATGATATCAAATCAAGATATAATAAAGACCTTTAGTTTAGAAGATCCCTTTACTCCAAATGTTTATGCATGGACCACAACTCTAGAAGAAGGAAAAGATTATTCATTTCAAGCAACTGTTCCAATAGGAGCCGATATAGATCTTTTAGTATTTGATACGGATACAGGGTCTGATGGTGACTTGAATTTAATATTTTCCTCAATCAATGATACATTATCATTTAATGAACAGGTAAATTTGAATGTAGGTCAATCTAAAGAAGTAATGCTTGTTGTGAGACTGGTGAATAGTGTTAATTTGGCTGATGATGTGACAATTAGATTCACTAACCCCGAATTTTCACCATTAGTAGATATAATTTATCCATCAAATAATTCATATGTTAACACTGCTGATTTAAGAGTTGATTTTAATTCTATCACAAATTCCGTAGAAGCTTATTTGGATGATGGATTTGTTAATAATATTAACTCAGGAGATACTGTGAATGTGGTGAGTGAAGGAATCCATAATTTGACATTAGTGGAACGCAACACTTTACTTGGAACTTCGGATTCTGATCAATCTATTTTCATATTAGATTTAACTTTACCTACAATAAATTCCAATTTAACACAGTTGTTAGATCAATCTATAGAGGATCTTGAATTGGTAAATTACTCAGTTACGGATGATCTATTACTCGACAGAATAGAAATAAGGGTAGGAGAAATAATTGGGTCAAGTCTTCAATTAACCTCTAATACAAGTTCAGGAGTAATTGAGCTCGATCCATGGAAATTACCAGTTGGTACCCAGGATGTAGAAATCCGTGTATATGATAAAGCAGGTAATTTTGTATCAATAATCACGTCAATGTCTCTAATTCATAAGACATTCGTTACTCCGCAGAGTGATTTTACATATGAATCTGAAAATGCGGAACCTTTGGTAATTACTTGGAATGCAGGATCTAATTTATCCTCACATTATATCATTACTATTGATACAGAAATTGTTCAGAATGTGACCTGGGACGGATTACCAATTGTATATACAGTGCCAAATCTAACCATTGGCGATCATTTATTAGAAATTCAAGTATTTGATGAAAATGGAGAAAGTGCTAGTGATATTCTAATAATTTCTATTGTTGATAATCTAGCGCCTAGAATAACCAGTCCGATTTCAGGGAAAATTGCTGTTACATACGACGCAACATTTGAACAAATATTAGTTTTTGAAATTGAAGAACTCAACCCAAAATCCATTGCGTTCTACATCGACAACCAATTAGTTAGAGATAATTTGTGGGATGGGAATCAAGATCAAGCAACTTTAAAGATAGAAGGAGTTCCGGGGGATCAGAATGAGATTAAGATTGAAGCTTTAGATACTGAAGATAATCTTGCCACTCAAACGTTTCAAATTCAATGGATTGATGATACACCAGCTGTGATTTTATCTCCAACATTAAAAGAATTCACTGAAGGAAGTGCTCCAAATGATTTAATATGGCAATGGACAGAAAAGTTTGTCACTCAAGTAGTTTTACAACTTGATAAGGAGACTATTGGATCAGTTCTAGATAACACGGTAAGTTCCATCTCCATTTCACAGGATGAATTAAACAAATTAAGTTCAGGTACTTATGAATTTAGACTTATTGTATCAGATACTAGTGGTCACAATTTTGCACACACAATTGAAATAAAGATAAATAAAGAATCTAGTAACGATTCATTCCTTCCAGGTTTTCAACTAGCTTTAGTTTTGTCCACAATTATTTTAATGACAATTACTATCCAGAAAAGATTTAGAAATTAAAAAACAAAGAAAATACAATACATCAGATATCAAGAGATTTTGCTAAATCGTTATCAACAATTAGAGTAATTTTGGCTATTCCGGCCTCATATTCAATTGAGAATACATTCGGTAATACTTTATCTTTCAAACTACCTTCAATTAGAATTTTCTTTGAACCAAACATTCTTTCAAATTCATCAATAAAAAAAGCGGTTAGGCTTATCCTATTGGCAAAAACATCAAGATGAATTGAATTTGAACGAATTCCAGGTAAAACTAGATATACCAATAAAACTGATTTGTGATCTTCATAATATTGATGAAAGGCGTATTCATACTCAGGATCTAAAATTTTTGCATTTTTTATATGAATCTCATTACCATTAATTACATCATTCAATAATTATCTTTAATCAGAGCATCTTATTAAGAGATAGATTTGATCTTCATTTTATTGAAACTCATTTATAACTAAATATCAAGTAAATTTGAGAAATATTTAAAATTCAAATATATTCCTTGATTGATTTTTTCTATTGTTGTTTTGCAACTGAAATTTATTGATATTGCAGTTTAATGGCGCCAATTTAAGACAGATAGGTTTTCTATTCTTATGAAAGCTTGGAAAGAGCAGATACTGAGGATTTTGGCTATTTGAATAAAATATGTATAGTAAATGGTTTAAATGGCCAAATTTCGTGATCATAAGATTTGTGGTAAATTTCTCTTGTAAGGAATTAATTGAAATCATTTTGCCTATTTAATAGGAAAAATAGTTAACCTTTTTTTTATAGAAAATTATGGATCAATTATAATTATGTCTAAAGAAAATAAACTAGAATTCTTTGTATATAATCATTCAAATAGAGAATTCAAAGAAGCTAGTAAGGATGCAAAAAAACTGACGGGACTGATTGGGGGTACACCCGAAGAGGTCGGTCAACAATTAAGCCTTGAGGAGATTGATGCCCTATTGGTTTTGGACAATGAAGGTGAAAGATGGTTTCTTTCATATTCCGATACTTTGGGAATCATAGGTCAAAGGACATCAAGACGACAAGCAGATACAATTGCACGATCAGGATATAGAATGCCAGCGGGGTATACTATCAAAGGAAATTATCCAATGGTAGAGACAAACGATGTCGATATCGGAGATCTATGGAAAACAGTACAACAAAAATATGTTATTTCAGATCTTTCAGGTATGTCGCTCGATGAAGAAACAGGTATTCCAAGTCAATTAGCTGATCGAGCCGAGCTAATGAAAGCAGAAGGGCATGAAGATGCCTTAACAGAGGCTAAATTGGAAAAAGAAGAAGCTGAAGTAAGAAAACGAGCTATGCAAAGGTCAGGATCGCCAGCTCTAAAGAAGATGGTGAAAAAGGAAGCGACTCCAAAATATACACCGAAACCTACACCAGAGCCGACTCCGGAACCTATTCCCAAGACAACATCGAAACCTGCACCTAAAGCCTCTGCAAAAAACACAGCTAAGACAATTCCAAGTCCCGCACCAGAACCAAAAGCAGTTGAAGAAAAATCTGAGGCCAAAGAGATAACTACAAAAAAATCGAAAAAGTCGACCAAGAAGTCGACCATAAAGTCATCGAAAAAAGCCCAGAAGAAAACCAAGAAGGTGACAAAGAAGAAGTCAGCTAGTGGATCAGGAGGTTTCTTTGAGGTAATTTCAGTAAAACAAAATGTTACTGATGGGAATACTCAAACTGTGGCAAAAGGAAAATTGACTTATGATAGTGATACTCCAACATCAGAAACCATAGTTTTTGATCAAGAGCATTTAACCCAGAAGGAATGGACCCAAATTGGATTATTCATCCAGAAAGGAGATATCCTCCAGGTGGACATTTCAACTGAAAAGGGTCTAGAATATGCCACTTCACTGAAAATCTAAGTAGACGAAAATTTAAAGGAGAAATACTCAATAACCTCTAATCTAAATAATTTGGGAGAATATGTTGGGAAAATTCGAAATGAAATCGTACCAAATATTTTAGAAAAATTACCAGATGAAACAATTAATCTTACTTTAACATCTCCACCATTTTATGATGATAAGTTGTATATTCTTGAAGATGGAAAAATCGAATTTGGATGGAAAACCTATAATGAGTATATCCTTCACATAACTAGGGTTTTTGATGAAATATTAAGAATTACAAAGAAAGGAGGAAAATTAATTCTTGTAATGAGTAATTCTCCTAAAATATCTAAAGAATCACAAATTGAATACTATTGGCCTTGTTTACATGATCTAATTTCCATAGCTTGTAAAAATGGATGGAGACTTGTAGATGAAATTGTTTGGATTCATGAAGATCCTGTATATATTTCAGTGACACCACCAATCCCTGAGACTAGAATGAGTCCATTTCATAATTGGATCTCAATTTTACAAAGACCTGGAAAATTAAAATCTACAACTAATGAAAAAATATCGGAAAACAGTGTCTGGTATTTACCCTCAGAAGGACCTTTTGATGAGTATAATGAAATGTATGGTTCATTTCCCAATGAATTAGTTGAACGATGTATAAAATACTGGTCACTTGAAAATGATGTTATACTAGACCCTTATGCAGGATCAGGACAAACTATCAGAATAGCAAAACAACTAAATCGAATTGGTATCGGATTTGAAGCTGATACTCGATGGAAACATTTGTGGAGTGATATTAATGATTGAATCCATATACCAATCAAACTAACTAACACTATACGAAACACTCATTTTTGAATACATTTTTCTTTTATGGAAAGTAATGAAGATACTTCTGGTAAATGATGATGGTTACAAAAGTCCAGCTTTAATTCCAACTATCGAATCGTTAAAACCATTAGGAGAAGTAATAACCGTTGTTCCAAAAAGACAACAATCATGGACTTCAAAGATAAATACAAGAATGGACAAAAAAATTACTCTTGAGCAACAAAACTTGGATGGTAACGAAGTATATATTCTGGATGCATATCCATCAGATTGTTCAAATTTTGGTATCTTCGAAATCGTCGATAAACCAGATCTTGTAGTTTCGGGTGCAAATCTTGGTCATAATGTTGGAATTCATGCATTTTTTTCATCAGGAACAATAGGAGGAGCAATCGATGGAGTAATTGCAGGTATACCTTCTGTTGCAATTAGCGTTGCCTACAAACAGGGTCAAGAGATGAGTCCAGCAAATTTTAATATCTCTCTTACTAATATTTCCAAAATCATCAATTATTTCAAAAATAATCGTCCAGATAATTTTGCAATGCTAAATTTGAATCTCCCCCTTGGAGTCTCCGATTCTAAAATTGTTGCAACAGAATTGGACAAAGTATGTTTTGGTAGTCTGTTCAAAAAAGAAGGTGATTATGTTATTCCCCGACACTATTACGACCTTAATCCACCATATAGTGATAAAGTAGGATTTGATACTTGGGCAAGAAAAAATGGACACACATCGGTAATAGCCTTTGATGACAGAATACAAATGATAAAGAGAGAAGCTGTAGAAGCTTGGTTATCTAATTTTTAATAATAATATCTTCAATGCGAATAACTATCAATAATACAGGGATTCAATAGATTTTTATCTCAACAATAAATTAAAATTCTATGTACTATGGAACCAAAACCATACTACGTGGACTTGAACTTTCTGATGTAGACGATATTATGGAAAATTGGAATGATGTTGAATTAAGACAATTTCTATTTGCAGCAGTTCCACATTCTAAGGAACAGGAAATCGATTTTATTAAACAATCATGGACTGCAAGGGCTAAAGGGATAGGCTATGTTTTAGCTATCACAGACCTAGATGGTAAATTCCTTGGTATTTGTGGGCTTGAAAGCATCAATTCAATTCATAGGTCTGCAACTCTAGGTATCGCTATACACGCAAAAGAAAATTGGGGAAAAGGCTATGGTACTGATGCCATGATCACACTCTGTGCTTTTGGATTTCAAATAGTAAATCTAAATAGGATTGAATTAGATTATCATGATTTCAATATTAGAGCAGAAAAATCCTATCCCATTGTCGGTTTCAAAGAAATAGGGAGAAGACGAAAAGCTCATTTTGTACTAGGACAATATCACGATACTGTAATTATGGATTTGCTTAAATCAGAATTCGATGAAAAATATCCAAGTTTTGATTTTAAACAAAAAGAATAGATAATATTCTTTGATTCAAAAAATTATACATCAATCTCAAAATATTGGGAAAATTAGAAATATTAATTGGTCATTTCCTCAATCCTTTTTTTAGCTTTAATAATCAACAAGTATGTCTAAAGAGAAAATAATTTCCTCAGACTATTTAAAATTAAAATTTGTTGAGGCACTTGATAGTACTTCAACCCATGTTGCATGGGTTCAACGAAAACCTAACTCTGTGAAACGTGGTTATAACTCCTCAATTCGAGTACTTGATAAGAATACCGGAAAAATAAAACAATACACATCAGGACTTGCAAAAGATATGTCTCCCAAATTTTCTCCAAACGGATTGAAATTGGCATTTCTATCAACAAGATCACAGGAAAAACCTCAAATTTTTGTTATGGATATTACCGGTGGGGAGGCTTTACAATGTACTAAGAATGAAAAGGGGGTAACATCATTTGAATGGTCCCCAGATTCAAATTTAATAATGTATAACTCATTAACTGATATCACAAAGGACGATGATGAAGAAAAAGACAAGCCAATCTCTGAATATGAAGCTGAATTAGAGAGTATGGCAAAAAAAGAAGAAGAACGTAAAAAAGTAGATCCACGAGTACTAACCGACCTAGTTTACCGCTCTGGAACTAATTTTAGAGATTTAGAATTATTTTCTCATCTTTATATTTATGATCTCGAAAAAGAGAAATCCAAACGAGTATCTGATGGTGAATACAATTTTGGACCAGGAGCGTGGAGTGGAAATGCGACAATATATGTAATAACTGTTAGGACAAAACCAATGTACACCTCAAAAAACGCAACTTTGGTTAAATTCGATGTGAGTCAAAAATCAACAGGAGAAGATGTACTGAATTTTCTATCACCAATGTCTCTTTTTATACCCCCACCAAAAATATCAGAAAATGGTCAAATAATGATTGGTGGTGTATTTACAGAGGGATCATTTGCTGCACAAAATTCAAAATGGGCAACCGTGAATGATGATAATACCTTATCAATTATTAATCTAGAATTAGATCGAAGCATCCCATATATTAAATGGTTAAATGAAGATTCTTGCATATGTATTGTTGAAGATCATGGTATTGCAGATATTAGGATCTATTCTCTTTCAACTAAACAATTTACAACGGTATTTAATGCTAAAACAAATGTCACGAGTTTTGATGCAAAATCAGATAATGACGTTTATTTCACATCTACAGATCCATTACATCCCTGGGCGGTTTGGAAATGGACATCAGAAAGCGGAGTAGAACTTGTTGAGGACCCAAATACTGAATATCAAAACAAAGTTAAAATTGTTGAACCTGAAGAATTTTGGTTAACAAATCCCGAAGGGGTGAAATACCAAGGCTGGTTCTTCTCTGCTCAAGATCAAAACGGAAAGAAACCACCAATGATCCTCTCAATTCATGGTGGGCCAACCGTGATGTGGAATAATTCAGGAACTATGTGGCATGAATGGCAAACACAAGTAGCAAACGGATATTCAGTTCTTGCAATGAACCCTATTGGATCTGGGGGATATGGAGAAAAATTTGCGCAATTAATTAATGCAAAATGGGGTGATGAAGATGCTCGAGATCTTCTACTTGCGGTTGATCATTTTACTGAAAGAGTGGATAAAAATCGATTATACATTACAGGTGGATCATATGCTGGTTTTCAAACCGCCAACATTATCGCTAAAGATCATAGATTTAAGGGAGCTTGTAGTCAAAGAGGTGTGTATAATGTCTTGAATTTCTGGATGGCGACTGATATTCCTGCTTGGGCTACATATTCTTGGAATTGGTCATTCGATGATATGGATTATGACCTTGAACACCTGTGGAAGCATTCTCCAACAGGTCAAGCTAAGAATATTCAAACACCACTCTTAATGATTCATTCTGAAAATGATTATAGGGTACAGATCTCTCAAGCTGAAGAACTATTTGGTGCTCTGAAAATGCAGGGGAAAGAAGCAGTACTTGTTAGATACCCAAGGGACGGACATGAATTAAGTAGATCAGGAGAACCTTTACATGTTATTGATCGATTAGATCGAATGATGGATTGGTTTGAAACTTACAAATAATATAATTACAAGTACTTCAAAAATTACTTGTCTTTTAGTACGAATCTCTATCTTAAGAGTAAAAATTAATAATTAAAATAGCGATAATATGTTAATTCACTTAGGTCTTGATTCAACTGACAGCCCTTCAAGTGGATGTACCACTCATACTGCTTCTAAAATTATGGATGCACTGCAAATAATTGATAATGATATTCGCTTCATTGGTTATCCCAAACTAGTCAGATTAAATCCGAATATTCCAATTAAAACAAGGGGTAATGCGGCAATTGCGTTTTCTGTTGAAACCAATCTGAACCCGGAGAGAATTTTTGATATTGCTAAAGAAATTGTAAAAATTGATAAAGAAACAAATATTGGAGAACCAGAAAAGAAACCAGGCCTTGTTCTGAAAATAGGTGAATTAACACCTCAAAGCTTCTATTTTGGAGGACTTCATGAGGTGTTAACGCTTAAAGAATTACAAATTATGAAATTGGTTGACTATTATTACCCTAAGGAAGGGAATGGATTGATAGGCGCACTTTGTGCTCTATTTTCAGATTTTTCGGACGATTATACTTTTGAACTCATAACTTATCGAAAAGTAAAATCACTAGGTACAAAGAGAATAATAGATATTGAGGCGTTATCATTTGCTGAAGAAAGATACAAATCAACTTTCTCATCAATTGATCGTAAGACCAAAAGAGAATTAATTGCGCCTAGTGGACCAGATCCGGTATTTTGTGGCATCAGAGCAAATGACACAAGTGAATTACATCAATTTTTACAGAGTTTAAATGTGATAGAAGAATTAGATAGTTGGACAATCTTCCAAAGTAACCAAGCAACTAATGCTCACGTTAATGATAATTTATCAAATATTATTCCATATAATGTTTTTTCAAGTGAATTACAAATCGTAAGCAGACATGAAGAATATCAAGGTGGTCATATCAAATTATTTACACAAATTCATGGTACTAACATTGAGTGTATGGTATTTGAACCAACCAAAGAATTAAGGGACTTAGCCCGTTTATTAATCCCAGGTGATAGAATCTATGCTCATGGGAATGTGAAAGAAAATAAATTTGGAACCTCTATATCCATTGAATTTTTTATGGTTACGCATTTGGAATTAAATATAGTTACGACTTCCCCAATTTGTGATTGTGGAACTACAAAGAAAAGTGCAGGAAGGTACAAGGGATACAAATGTCCTAATTGTAAAAAAACATCTTTAATCCCCACATATAACGAATTAGAAAGATCCCCAAAACTATTTTTGAACCAGCGAGTATATGCCTCCGCTTCAGCTCAAAGGCATTTAACAAAACCAATAAGTAGATTACACAAAATTAATAATCTTCCAAGTGAGGCTATATTATCATATGGTGATGTAAGAAGTAAGTTTTAGATTTTTTTATGAGTACTAATTGTTTGAGTTTTCATGTCATCTATTTTAACAGATTGTAATTTTCCATATTGACTAAATCTTTTAATTACACTAGTAGGTGTATTTGTATGAATATGCATTTTGTATGAATTAGAGTCTGAAATAAGTAAAAACGAATCTCCAAATGATTTTAATTCATATTCAATTTCATCTTTATCATACGAAGAATTGGTTAATAATCCTTCTGTACAAAATCGATATTGTAAATTATCTAAGCTATGATTTAAATCAAGGTTGTTATGAAGATTTTCTAGATCAGATCTTATATCTATAATTTTAGGTCCTTGCACAGTGTTAGCTATGACAAATAACCATCCTTGAATTAAATAAACAAATCCCAAAGCACCAGCATCAACAACTCCGGCCTTTTTCAGTTCGTCAAGAAGATTAGGTGTGTTTAGAGTTGATTGTTGAGCTACTTCATAACAGTGTTCGACCACTTCTCTCCAGCTTTCTCCATTTTTGGTTTTGCTGATAGCTGCTTCTGCAGTTTCTCTTATTACTGATAATATTGTTCCTTCTCGAGGATTCATTACAGCCGTGTAAGCTCTTTTACTACCCTCAATCAAAGCATTGGCAAAAATTTCAGTTGTAATTAAAAACTCATTCTCTATAGTTTTTGAAAAACCAATAAAAAATTGAGATAGTATTACTCCACTATTTCCTTTAGCACCAGAGAATGCACCTTTCGCAATGGATTTTGCTGCTTGCTGAATTGTCAGATTTGAATCATTTTTTTCCAACTCCTCAACAACTTTACTCATTGTGATATAGATGTTGAGGCCAGTATCTCCATCAGGTACTGGGAAAACGTTTATGTCATTCAAATAGTCAACTTTATCATCTATTCTATGAAAAGATTCTATTATCATTTGCTTTAACAATGGTCCTGTAAGTACTTCCAATGGATATACCTCGATCCTTCATTTTAACATTAACTAATGTATATTTAAGGTTAATTCTACAATGAAAAACAAATTAGTGGAATTATATCTCAGATGTCTACTTCATAATTATATATTTCAGACATGATAACTTCTTCTCTCTCAATTCTTGTTTCACTTGTTTTATCTTGTGACAAATTACTATTTTGGGACCCAATCATAAATTGATTTAAATCTAATTCTATGGATGCATCCCCATGAAGTTGGAAATACGAATGAATTTCTTTACCATTTGGTAAATCATTAAGAGCCCATTTTATAGTAACAAATTCAGCATTTGATGTATCCTGAACAACACCTAAATCAGTATGAACATTTGTTACAGTTAAATTCGATGGAAATTTATCTTGTATATAAAAATCTAAATTTTCTTCACCCAATGCTTTTGCAGCATAAACTATACCCCATCCAGTTTCTTTTGTAAGTTGTTTAACAATTTTAACGACTTCACATATTGGATTTCCATCTTTACCAACTACTGTAAGAATATCACGGTACATTTTTGGTGCTTGTGATAATTCATATTCGATCTTCATCTGAGTTAATGCTTGGACATTTTTGAAAGTCCATATTACCTCTGTTCCATAAGGGGTTTCCACCATTTTCGCATTTGGTGAAGCAATCGGTGGTTGACTGCTAATTACCTTAAGATCTCGTGGAATTTGATCTAGTACTTTTACATCTTCAATTATTGGGGTTTTATCTTGAAAGGTATACGAACTATCAATCCACACATCTTTTCCTTGAAATAAGATATCATCTTGAAGTTGTAGAATATTAAGATCATTATCATCTCGGACTATTATGGTTCTGAGCATCATTTGTTTAAGTTTATACTGAATCTTAATTATTTCGCCAGGTTGTAATTGGGGAACTTTCCAAATAATTTCTAATCCTTCATGTTTTTCCTCTTCCGATTCTTTTGTTGGGGAACCTTTCAATATGTTATGTTCAATTACTTTGTAATCAGCTGGAATACGTTCAACAATCTCTACATCAGTAATTGTCTGTGTGTTTGAATTTGAATAAATTGTAAGCAAGGTTATTTCATTTTTTATTGGTGAAAATTCAATCGGATATGTCAAATCGAGAGTTTTTGTGGTTTCATTTAATTTATACTTAAGTTTCGAATCTGCGGTTTTGGTCCGATCAGCCTTGTATTCAACAATAAATTTTTCAAGAATTCTTTCCATCGCTTCTTCATCTGAAATCGCTCCTTTCAGAGTTCGAGTTACACCCGTTATGGTTGGGTCTGACGCTTCTGGTACAATCCCTCTTATTTCTTCAGGTGTAAGTTCAACTTCATCCTCTACCTCAATTGGTGGAGTTTCTACATATTGCCCTTTGGTTGCATCTAATATATCATTGAAGGGAACTACTAATCCTAGCTCAGGAAGATATTCCTCAATCCACCTTGCAAGTCGAGTATCTTGAATTTTTGAAACTCTTAATGAATTACTCCAAAGATTCCTTAATACAACTATAAACTGTTCAAGTGATGAAAATTTATTAGTTGAAACTTCATGTCTTCGCTCAAGTAAAGTAAGAGATCCTTTGAACTCTTCACCAAATCTTTTACTCTTAAGCTCACAATGAATCCTGAATACTGGAGTACCCCAAATCAGTTTCCCTTTTAATTCATAACTCATTTTTTCTTCTTACATATTAAGAGTTGATATTCAATAATTAAAAGATTAGTAACACAAATGATTAATCGCAAATTCATAATCAATAAATGAATATCCGAATTTATTTTTATGAATTCCAATCTTTACATTTGGATAGACAAGTATAAGATTTTATAGCTTAAGGTGTTAGAAATTCAGTTAACGGCATGCAAGAGTGGCTAATTCAAAGAATGGGCATTTGTAACATAGGAAGTGAAGCTCAATCCATTACTTTAATATATTTACTCGTTGATTCGTAGAGAACTCTTTCAAATGCTTTTGTGTAAATTTTTATTTTTTTATATATAATTGATGAATTAGGATTTTATAAAGCAGGATTAGTATTTGGTATTAATTTAATCGCAGTATCAGTATTTGACTATCCTACTGGAGGCTTAATTGATACCATTGGTCATAAAACATTACTTTTGATAGCTTACATTTTTCATATTGGATTTTATTAAAATATCCATATTACACCTAATAGTGTATAATTAAAATTGAATATAGTAAATCAATGTTTTAAGTTAACCTTATCTCCAATGAGGTTTAATGTACAGGGATGAAGTGGGAATTAGTATATATATTATAGAATTCAATAATAATATGTAGAAAATTATTCTCAACAAATAATTTGGTGAACATTATGTCTTTTTATAATTCATTTATCGGCCTCAAGGAGATCCCCAAGGAAGCTAGGAGTGTAATGCGAAATTATTCCATAATTATGTTATTACTGAATTTCATATTCAGCTTCACAGCAACTTTTTCAATTTTATACATTATTGATGCCATTGGTTTCAAGGGGGCTGCCACCATAACTGCAATCTCTCTTAGTGTTATATTATTAACTGATTATCCAAGTGGATCTCTTGGGGATTGGATAGGACAAAAAACAGTAATTATGTTAGCTCTTTTATTTTTTGCAGCTGCATTTTTCTTATTATCATTTGCCACTGAATTCAATGATTTTGTGTTTGTTGGTATCCTAATGGGATTAGGTGAAGCTCAAGCGTCAGGAGCGTTACAATCCAGGAGCCCGAGAGATCATTCATAAGTTTCATGAAAGGTGGAATTGCTTTTATGTTTTCTTCCAAAAAAGCATTTACTTTTCTTGTTGGATTTTCACTATTTCAAGTCATTTGGTCAATTTGGGCTGCGTTAATGCTATTTCCATTTTATTTTGGATATACAGGTAACGATTCAAATGCCGGTTTATTACGATCTTCAATATTTTTTGCTGCAGTCTTGATCCAGATAAAGCTATCAAAATTGACTAAAAAGGTTGAAAACCAGCATTTATCAACTTTCATTCTTATTCAGGGTTTAACATTATTCTTGGGAGGGATGGCAATTCTTCATTTCATCCCTCTAGAAGGAAGTTTCAATTTAATGGGATTGATATTAGTATTTGTTTTGATGGGAATTTCTGTTAGTATGACTACGCCATTTATCGACGCTTTAGTTCAAAGATTGATGGTTGACTTCGTTCCTTCGGAAAATAGGAATGCAGTATATTCTTTAATGCCTACAATAAGAAGTGCAATTGCAATACCCATTCTTCCATTTATTGGAGGTTTAATTGAAACCTCAGGGTTAATGATTGGATTTGCGCTACTATTGGGAATTATGTTGATTGCCGATTTATTTCTTTGGATGGCACTAAATTTCGGGGATACCGAGATGTCAGTAACATTGCCAACCGATCTTGGTACAGGGGTTGTTGGAAAATAAACTTGTAACCTTTTTCTACTTTACTCTGTAATATTTAGCTTACAATTGCTTTATATTCGATATAATCTAACATTTCTTTATTTACATTAAAAATTGAAAATTTTCTTGTATCATAGTCTAATAAATTTGTTATTGAATATCTAACTAATTTTTCTGCTTCTGAATGAGAAGTATTTTCTTTAAATTTTTCACAAACTTTTTCAAAATGATCCACTAAATTGGTTATAGATGCAATTTTGAAATGAGATGCATCATGATAGCGGATATGATCAAACATTATTATGAGTTCCTCAAGCCCGATTAATGATTTTTTGCAAGATTTACAATTGATAGAGGTATATGAACTCGAATCTGTCATATAATGTTTTTTCTCAGCGTGACTTAAGAGACTTTTTCCAAGGGAAAACAAATTTAGAATACTTATTTTGGGAATTTCATAACAATGATTCGATAAAATCTATTCCTATATATTTTTTATAGCATTGCCTAATTGTTTGGATTTATAAAATAATATTATAGCACTACTCTATGGAAAATTCCCATCTGCAGATCCAGCCTGAAGATGGGAAAAAATTAAAGTCAGCTTCTTTAGGATTGTTATTTTTTGCAATTTTTATTGATCTATTTGGGTTTGGTGTTGTTATTCCAATTCTCCCCTTTTTAGCCAGAGATGATCTTGGGGCAAGTGGATTTGAATATGGGCTAATAATTGCATTATATTCTTTAATGCAGTTCATTTTCGCACCTATTTGGGGTAATCTATCTGATCAATATGGAAGGAGACCAATCATTTTGATAGGCCTTGGAGGATCTAGTATTGGCTTCGCCTTATTTAGTTTCTCCTCTAGTCTTTGGATTTTGTATTTAGCGAGAGCCGTGGCAGGAATCTTTACCGCAGCAACACTCACTGTAGCAAATGCGTATATATCTGATTCCACACCTCCGGATAAACGGGGTGGTGCATTTGGATTAATTGCTGCAGCTTTTGGTTTAGGATTCGCTCTGGGTCCAGCTGTTGGAGGGTTTTTAGCAGGTCAAGAAATTTACGGACTGACAGGACATGTGTTAGCAGGGATCTTTTCCGCATTACTTGCTGTGATAAATTTAATTGGAGCTATTTTTTATCTACCTGAATCCTTAGCAGTGGAAAACAGAAAGATTTCAAGAAGTATTAAGCCTCAGATTTTCTCAAAAATTGAATTCAAAAGAATCACGTCATACCCAGGAATATCTTTATTCTTCATGATATTTGCATTAATGAGTTTTGGGTTCAGCATGTTAATAGCTGCTTTCTCAGTTTATGCGCCAGAAAAGGATGAAACAGTGGATGCAACTGCGCTTGGATTTTATTTTACTTACGTTGGTTTAATTCTCTTCCTAAGTCAAACTTTTCTAATCAAGCCTATGATACGTTGGTTTGGTGAAGAAACTGTAATCAAAATTGGCATATTTGGCATATTTGCTGGATTCGTGGCTTTACCTTTTGCACCAACATTTCAGTGGATGTTTGTTACTAATGCTCCAATATTTTTTGGGTTATCAATGGCTAGTCCATCAATTATATCACTAATTAGTAGACTCGCACCTAGCGACGAACAAGGAAGCGTAATGGGATTTAATCAGGGTTTTGCTTCTCTAAGTAGAGTTATTGGACCATTAATTGCAGGAATAATTTTCGATATCGAAATCGTCTATCCATTCATCTTAGGAGCTTTCATTTTTGGAATTGTTACAGTCATTGCTTTAATAAAAATCAAACCCATCACACCATATAAAAATAAATTAGAAATTATTAATTAGAATATAAATAGAACTCTAGAATAGATATGTTTGATGTATTTTACCCATTAACCAACATAATCTCTGAAAATAAAATATAATAATCATTAATATATTCATAAATCAAAATCTTAAGTAAACACTCACTTCTAATTGAAACATTAATCATTCAGAAATTACTGATTTAATGTATTCATGGGAATTTGATAAAGCCTATGCTATAATTAATAGTTGGAATGAAACTAAGAAACTAGATGCACTATTGCTAAAGGCGACATTACTAAATCACCAAGGTGAGTTTGAACAAGCTCTAGAAACAATTAACTCTGAAATTAATATGTCTTTGTCAGAAAACAATTCGGTATTAGAATTTAATGGGATAGCAATCAAATGTAATATTTTAATGAAATTAGGACGGATGCAAGAAGTAACAGACCTTTTCAATAAGTGGGAAAGTAAAATTCAAAAATTTGATGCTCATTTGTTGCAGAATTCAAAATGGAGCCGATCTTATTTCTATCATTATCACGCAGTTTTCAAAATGTTAAATGGAGATAAGATAAATCCTCTAAAAATATTTCAGAAGGCTATAAATCTACGAACGGAAATTGATGATAAATATGGTTTAGCATCAACTGTGCAAAACATTGGATTTTTTTATAATACAATTGGTAACTTTGATGAAGCCATGGTGTATCTTAATAAGGCTAGAGAATATTATAAAAACTTAAAATACCCTTACGGAATAGCTATTGTTTTGGCGGATATCGGTGATATTTACCGACTACAAGGTAAACTAATAGATGCAAAAGATCACCTCTTAAAAGCCATTGATATATTTGGACAGATTAAAGGGAACCCTAATCCTCACGTTATTGCTTTTACTTATCGTAAGATGGGACGAATTCATATGCTTTTGAATGACTTTGATCATGCGCGATGGAATTTTAATGCAGCTTTAGAAACTCTTGAAGAAGGAAGTCTTCCCATCACATTTGTTGAATTAAGTTTTGATAATATATTATTAGCGATTGAAGAAGGTAATAGTGAAGAGGAAAATAAGTGGGTCGAGAAATTACGTGAAATACAAAAGAATAACTCAGATAACAAAATCATTGATCTACATTTAAAATTTGTCGAAGCATTAATTTTACTAAAATCAACAGGGAGACTAAAAGGAGTTGCAGAAGCAGAAAAAATATTTGAAGAAATCATTAACGCAGATATTATTTCTCATGAAATAACAGTCCTTGCCATGATTCAATATCTTGGGGTTTTATTCATGGAGATGAGAGTGATTCAAAGTCAGGAAATTTTAGAAGAAATCATGTTCTATTCACGAAAAATATTTGAAATAGCAATAGATCAACAATCAGTTGCTTTAATGATAGAATTACATATTCTAAATGCAAAAATTGCATTACTTACTGTCAACACAAAAGAAATTTTTGAGCAATTAGATTTAGGCTTAAAACTAGCCACAAATTATGATATTGCTATATTACAAGATAAAGTAAATAATGAGAAGAAATATGCAACTGATCATATTAAACGATATAATTCAATGTCTGAAACAGAAAGGTCTATTATTTCGAGATTGGATGATGCGAACATTTTGAGTTATTTGAATGAAGTATCCAAAATTGTACGTTCTTAATTACTTTTTATGGTTTTAACCTTGGAAGATTATATTGAATCACTATGATTTTTCATTTTCTTCGAATACTGAAGGATACAAATCATCGCCATGATACTTTCGTTTATTGTAAATTTGGGATCCATAAATATAACCCAAAATGAAAATTACAAATACTGCTATCGTACCTCCAATAATTGGTAATTTTGAATCTAAATTTAAATCAAAATTGGGATCATTTTGGGAAGTTGCCGGACGAATGATTGTGATCTCCTCAAATTCCCAATTAATTGTTGTACTAGCATTAAATTTGGGACTTGTAATTAATAATAATGAAATACGCAAAACGTCTGGGGACCCAGCAGATCCTGAATCTCCGGTGGGAATTGTGAAGATAAAATTTGAATTATCAAGTGAGACAAAGGTTATCTTGACAGATCCATTTCCGATTGATTCCCAAAAGAATCTAATTGATTTGGCAATTTCGGATTTCCAAATTGTAATTTCACCAGTACTATTATCTAGTATTACCGAATTTTGCAATTCTGCCCTACTATAGAATATATTATTTGAAAGAATAAAAATTAAAGAAATAACCCTAAAAATCTGAATTAATTTCATAATTTATGATAGGGATAGGAATTTAAATAGTACCGATCAAGAAATATTTTAAATAGTATGAGTTACATAATATTATACATTTAATCATATTATGAAAATTATAACAAATTTTTGAAATTATTAAATTTGATCTGATCTTTGAAAACCATAAAACTCTTAATTTGGAGGTTTAAAAATAAAAATAAGATTATTTTGTTCATTAATAGTATTTTCGAAAATAAATGAATTATTAATATGCGATTAAGTATATTATGATCAACATAATATTATATATTAACGACTATAACGCATTAATTGACTTCTAGTGAAGATTCTAAACTTCGAGATTATATTGACAACTGGAGTGGCAGAATTAGAGGTTCTTTACTTGAGATGGCTATTTTGTACCAAGCTGCATATTCTGAAAGAATCTACCCATATTCAATGAAAAAAGCATTCGATAACAAATGGGGCGGATTTAGTCCACCCCTACCCACAATTTATTCCACGATTAATCGTATGAAAAGTGCTAAATTGATTGAAACAACAAGCGAGGTAATAAATTCTAGAGTACAGAAAAAGGTCGTAATATTAGATAAGGGCTGGGAAGCCCTTGAACTTATGCAGAAAGAGCTACAAAATTTTCTGTCTGTCTTTGAATATCACGAAAAAGATCTCAAAATCCCAAGGAGGAAGAAAAATGAAAAGAATTGATGAAAAAGTTGCAATCTCTGGAGACGGGGCAGAATTAATTCAATCATATCTGAATGAGTTGAATATGAAATTACTTGCAGTAGGAATAACTGAATCATACTCAATTGTAATGGAAGCCGAAACATTATTCATTTCCGATATAAATGAATTAAACAAAACAACCAAAGTAACAGTATTTGAAGTTCAAAAAATAATCGAAAAGCATGGTACACCTGATGAAATTGTTACACGCTACTTGAAGGCTTCTGAAGCAGAACGAGAGGATGCGTTTTATGCAATGGATCCGGGAACTAAAGAATTAATTAAACGAAACTCAAACCCAAATGTAGATTTTGTCAATCTTAAAAATATAATCTATAAATACTTGGGAATTGCATTTTTATTAATTCCACCCATTTTATTATTTCCAGCTTTATTGCAATTAAATCAATACAGGGATGATTTCGTTATAATTAAATGGTTTTTGGAATTATTCTCCATATCAAATAATAAGATTCAACCTTTCATAGTTTTTGGTTTCCTATTAATTATTGTCCATGAGATTTTAACAAGTTATACGGGTAAGTTGTTCTTATCTTTGAGGAATACAATTAGAATAAGGACATTAAATCGATCGATTATAGCAGCAGGAGCATTTAGTTCATATTTTGTAAAACAATTATTTGATAGAGATCCTTACTTTGACGCTGATTACTTAAATTATAACCAAACAACATTTAATCTATGGCTTTTTGCGTTTTTTATCACTGAAATAACGATCTTGTCTCGAGACCATTTAGGGTCATTCTATCCACTACAACCCAGATTCACCCCCTATGAGTACTTCATTAAGTTACCCTACATATTATTTTTCATATCAGTGATTTTATTTGTACCAGTACTTTCTGATCGCAATATAACTCTTGTTTATTTATGTTTATCTACAGTCATCCTGACAACTCTGATTAGTGGAAAGAAAAAATATAATATGAGTTTACGATTTTATTCCATTTTAATGCTTATTCCAATGATCACAACTATTGGATACAGAGAGAGTCGTCCTTTCATTTATCTAGAATTGATTTTAATTTTATTAATTAATTTCAGAAAATATATAAACGAAATTAGAAAGAATATAAAACAACTAATTAATTTAATTAATAGCAAATAAAGAACTCAGCATATGATTAGCTTAACCCATTCAACAATTTCAAAACACATATTCTATATACTAAAAATTCTGAATTATTATTGTGAGTAATATTTACGTCACAAAACTAAATTCCTTATTTGAAAAATTATTCTCAGATAATGTATTATCTCGCAAACAATTTAATAAATTACAAATAAAAAATTTCTTTGGTGGAGGGGCTGCGTACATACAAAATCATATTTTCATGACTTTAACAAAAGTGGGTTTAGCCTTGAAACTATCAGATGACGATTTACAAAACATAATGAAAATTGGTGGTAAGGAATTACGATATTTTGCCAAGGTGCACATAAAGAAACAATACTCTATAATTCCAAATAATATTATTTCCAGCTCCAAGGAATTTTCTAATTGGATAAGGAAGAGTCTTAATTTTGTTCTAACTGATTAACAAATTTCATATTTAGAAATCTAATTCAATAATCTTAATTTCTTTGTAAAGTTGATAATAACAGTTAATGAAAATATGATAGGTAATATTAGAACAGGAATTTGTAAATTCTCTGATTCAGTGGTGTTATAATCATCCAAATTAGCAACAACCACAAAATCCAAATGTTCATCTGGGTGTCCCAATCCGCAAAATATATAGCAAAATGACTTCATAGTAACAGGATCAGAGGGTAGAATACTTTCCGCTATCACTTCAAAACCTAATTTATTACCAGGAGTAACTCTTGATGCAGCTAATGCTAAATCTAATTCAGGTATTGAAAATCCATGTTGAACATCTTGACTATAAACCTCAAAAATAATCCCAGTATTTATTAAAAATGGCCCAACCGAACTTTTTGGTCCGCTTGAAGCAATATGCTTACCTTCATCAATTGCTTCTTCAATGGATTCGTTTCCTTGTAAATTGTAAACATCAAATTGCCATTGATACATCACAATTTGTATGTGATATTTTCCGTCATTTGAAATTACAGGAAAGCCCTCTTCCGAAGCGAGAGATGTATTTGAAGGGAATAGTATCATCAATACAAACATACAGAAAATCAAAGTTGACCTCATCATAATAATAATGTATTATTATAAATTATTTAATTCTTCCTGTAATTCATATTAAACCGAATTACTTTATGATTGGATTGAGATTAATCATAAATTTGATTTTCATTCTTATGTTAAATTCGTCAATTTCAATTGAATAAGACTAATATATGATTAGCATTCATCTGAACTCAATCGATCGTTTTTTGAATATTGAATCTACTGTTACCTTGTGGAAATAGCCAAGATCATTGCTTCAGAATTAAATCATAACTTAGATGGAATTAAGAGAGCTATCTCACTATTTGATGATGGCAATACGCTTCATTTTATTGCTAGATATCGGAAAGATCAAACTCAAGGGTTGGAGGCAGAGCAATTATTGCTATTACAAACGAGGATTCAACATCTACGTAAACTTGGAGAGGCAAGAGACAAAGCAATAAAGAAATTACAAGAATTGGATAAAATATCTGATGTCCTTTTATTAGCTCTGGAAGAGGCACGAAGTGCTCATGAAGTAGATGAGATAATGAAACCCTATAGATCAAAACGAAAAACCAAAGCTTCCATTGCTCGTGAAAAGGGTTTTCAAGTTATTGCAGATATTATAATGGGTAAAACAAAAGGAGACTTGAAGCAAACTTTAAATCAAATTGATGGAAATAAGGAAGAAATTATCCAAGATACCCTTTATATCATAGCCGAAGAAGCCATCAATTTCCCTCAATGTCAGAGAATTGCCGAGGAGGAAATCTTGAAAACTCCAGTAATAATAGGATATAATCTTGAAAATGATGAAAATGGCAAATACGAATCCTTGAAACATTTATCCGGTCAATTGACTAAATTACAACCACACCAGATTCAGGCAATATTTCGAGGTCAGGATGAAAAAACAATCACATTAACGATCAAGCCAAAACTTGCGATTATAAAAAGAAAAATTAATGATCAAAAATATTTCACCCCACCAAAGTTGCATAATGAACTATATCAAAAAGCTCTAGAGGATGGAATAAACAGATTATTACTTGGAAGATCACGTCGCGCAACTATGTCATCTCTAAAAGAAAAAGCAGATAATAGAGCTATTGAGGTATTCAAGCAAAACCTGCAAAATTTACTAATACAAGCACCAATCGAAGCTTCAGTTATAATGGCGATTGATCCGGGCTTTCGGACAGGTTGTAAAGTTGCCGTAGTAGATAAAGATGCTGAATTGTTGGATGTAGCTACTATATATCCAACTCCTCCAAAGAAGGATTTTAGCGGATCTGCAAAAACTTTATCCAAACTGATTTCTGATCACTCAGTTCAATTTATTGCATTGGGAAATGGTACAGGGTCACAAGAATCTCGAGAATTTTTAAAAGATCATATTCTCTCTAAATTTTCTGTAAATTTTGCCATAATTTCAGAAAGTGGTGCTAGTGTCTATAGTGCTTCAAAGAGTGCGCAAGAAGAATTCCCTAATCTTGAATCCGCTACGAGAGGAGCCATTTCCTTAGCGCGAAGAATTTTAGATCCATTGGGTGAACTTGTTAAAATCGATCCCAAATCTCTTGGAGTGGGACAATATCAACATGATGTTAATCAGAAAACACTTGAAGAATCTCTGGCATTTGTTGTCGAAAAATGTATCAATCAAATTGGTGTAGATGTATCAACGAGCTCTAAAGAAGCGTTGCAATATATATCCGGGCTTAACTCAAAAATCGCCGATCGGATAATCGAATATCGCAAGAGAATTGGGTTGAATAATTTAAATGATATCTTGAAAATTTCAGGTATAGGACAGGTTACATATGATCAAGCTGTTGGTTTTCTAAGATTGAAACACTCAGAAGAGATGCTTGATAAGACTCTGATTCACAAGGACCATTATCATATTGCAACTTCAATAATCACGTTACTAGGATATAATTCAGATGAATGGCTGAAATTGAAATATTCTGAGAAAAGAAAGTTGGTAGGTGGAGTTAAAAGTGAACAATTTATTGCAAACGATGTCGGCTCTTCTATCATTTCTGATATTAAACACGAGCTAATGAATATTGGAATAGATCCAAGAGGGGTTCGTAAGTTCACTTCCTTTGATGAGGGTATAAATTCAATCGAAGATTTGAAAGAAAGAAAAATCATTGAAGGAGTCATTAGAAATGTAGTTGATTTTGGAGCATTCGTAGATTTGGGAATTAAAGAGAATGGTTTAATTCATATCTCGAATATTGTTGACCGCTTTATCTCTGATATTCACACTGTGGTAAAAGTGGGAGATAAAGTTAAAGTTGAAGTTCTCAATGTTAATATCAGTAAAAAACGAATTGGGTTAAAATTAATAAAATTAATATGAAAATATCAAATATAAATTAGCCTCATCTTTCGAGGTTTTGATCTAAACAATTTATAGATTAACCAGATCTTACTTATTTCTAATTAATTTTAGTTGAATAGTAGAATAACTAAAAAAATCCCACAAAGAAATAAATTTGTACGATATTTTTTTTTAACTGATATCCTTTAAACAAATTATACTGAATTTCGAAGAAAAATTAACTAAATTTATTGCCTCCAATCAAATAAAAGCAGAACATCTCAAGTTTGAGCAATCGATACATACAGTTGAAGAGTGTGTTAAAGTTACTGGCTTTCCCATCGAATCGATAACCAAATCAGTAGTTATGATATTGGACAAACAATGTATAATTGGATTAGTACCAGCTAAGTTCCGAGTTAGTACGTCTCGAGTGGCAAAGGTATTGGAGATTGAAAGACCCAATGTGGCGAATAAAGAAACAACTTTTAAATTAACAGGGTATCCCATCGGAGGAATACCATTTATTGGTTTTCCTGCTCTCAGAATAGTCGATCCTAAAATTATGGAAATCGAATATATTTATACAGGTGGTGGTTCTGACCGAGCGTTACTTAAACTCTGGACATCCGAAATAAAGAAATTTGATCCTGTAATTAGTAGAATTCGTAAATAATGTTTGTATTAGTTGTCTCATCCCTAATAATTTACAATAATCATTAAATTCCTATCAACCCACAAAATATTGGATATTGTGGTATCATTGTGTTTGATTTTTCTGTAACTGTTTCGTGTTTATTAAATATTAAAAAAGAAAGGATCTGGAATAAAATTTCCACTCCAGGAATTGTACATCATTATCACCCCTTTTGTAAGGAAAATCCCGTTATAGTTTGGAATGGTGACGATTCAGTTGATGAAATTATTTATGATAATGACCTTATATATCGTAGAGAATTCACAGCGTGGTACGATGGCATCGGATATGATCTACTAATCAAATACAAAGAGAATGTTTTCGCAGAGGTGTTTTGGCACATAAGTGAGATTGATAATCACGTGAATGAGTTAAGAATAACCTTGAAGCCCCGATTAAAGAATATTTTACCCAAGACACCTCGCTTTGTACGTTGGATCCCGTATTATTTTTTTATTCGATGGCAAATGAAAAAATATCTTGCTCACGTATTAAGGGGATTTGAAATCTATATAACAACCGGAATTAAAGTTAAACTCAATCAATTTGGTAGTCATCGCTTTTATTCTAAGAACTAGTCAACTTTAATCATTTTCTTCATAATCAGAGTTTAAATCCGCAGTTCATACAAAACATTGAATCTGTTTCCTGTTTCTCACTGCATTTAGAACAAATTAATACTTCATTATCATAATTTGGTTTTTTCGAATAGTGTTCTTTTTGCTTAGGATAATAAATTATTGGAATTTCAACATTGATATCTTTTGCTAATCCCTTATCAATCACTATTTTCAAAAAATAATTAATTGAATAATTTGTGCCTAGAGCGCTGGCGTAATGTAAGTCAGGTATTTTCACAGTTACGGGAAATTCATGAATTTCTTTTAGTGAAGCCAAGAGAATTTTCTTCTGGGTATTTGCTGTATGTCGTTGGGCCTCTGTAAATTGTTTTCTTACAAATTCGATTCTGTATCCCCGACAATTAATCGTCTCGATAGGAGAAAGATGTAAATTAATCTCATCATCCAGAAAACAAATGGAATGACTACTCTCAGCTACCAGTTTTTCATTTTGAATTGTTCTACGTTGATTATTGAATTCAGGTACGATCTGATATGGAATATCTTTCTTCAAATGCTTATCTCTACCTCGAGAAATATCATATTTTATCCGCGCTCGATGATACACTTCTATTTCATCGATTGACCCTATGGGAGAAATATTTTCTTTAGGAAGTTCATACATTAACTCTATATTGATGTCTGATGTAGTTTCATCGACGTGAATTATTTCCGATACTTCATTATATATTGTTTCCTCAACAGCTGTGCTTCTCGAAGAACTGTTTCCGCCACCTGATGTGTAAGTTACTTTTGTAATTTCCCCACTATGGACATACAATTCAATTTTCCTTAGATTTTCAGGATAGGGCTTTGAACAATGAAATGTCACAAGTACGGTTTCTCCTGGTTTGTAATTCTGTTTGTCAAAATTGATAATAGTTACCATTGGTATGTTACAATAGCATTTAGATCAAAAAAAATCATTCGCCTTTATTGCCAAAGAATTGGGTTGATTCTGATAGAAACACAACTGATCTTTATATTAAAGACTATGAATCATATCATTTGCAACATCGATGACCCTATCATAAGATTCCAATAATTTCATAATTGAGTTTTTCATTGATTCTGCATTATAATCTTCGGCAATTAGCATAATTCCAGAAGAAAAAAATAAGGAATCATCAAGTAACCCTATTTTGTAGTCAACAAATAACTTAGAACTTAGTTTCTTAAGCTCTGTATCAAGCAAATTGCGATTATCGTAAGTGATTTTTTCTAAAATAGGGAGTGGATAATCTACTGAAAGTGTCACCATTATATGGTCAAGATTGTTAGGTGAGTAAATCATAAATGGGTTATGAGTGTCTCGTAGATACAATTCAAAGAGTTGGGTACCATCGGGATTGTAATGTTCCTCATAAGGAATATTCAATATTTCAAGATCCGTTAAAATGGTTTCTAGAAACTCCATACCTTTATTTATATTCACACGCAAATATAAGGGTTCGCTAATGGGATTTGAAGGAGATGAAATTTACTTTTCTTTGTGAAATGCTATGTTTCCTCCCCTGAGATACCTAGAGGTTCAAACCCGGCTTCATGATACATTAATCCATCTTTGTCAAACACACTGATTTGGTACATTTGACTCATCTGGATAGTTTATTTTTCAAGCAAAAGTTACCTTATTGCTAATTTCTTATAAGACAGCCAGATTTCCTAATTTCATAAATAATAATTGGTATATCTTGTTATAATGCGATCTAAAAAAGATTTAGATTAAACTATGAGAGATCATTTGTTTTCCATACCTGCTATCCAACGGGATCTTCGACCAATATATCAACTTTTTTGAAAGGTTTATAATGTGTTATTAAACGTTTTATCCCATATTCATCCATTGTAGCCAAAATAGTTAAATCTAGACATTAATTTTAACTCTTGGAAAAGTTAGAATTGACCTGTATCATTCAATGGGCAAACTTGTTCCTAGCTCATTTATATATATCTTATCACCTAATATTGTTATGAACACGCTTCAACTTGAACAACTAAAAAAACAATACATAATGATGAAAATCTTAGGCAGTTACTTTGATGAGGAAACACGTAAGGATCTAGAAGTCCTAAGAAATAAAATCAATAAGTTACAATCTCAAATGTTATAAAATAATATTGCGCATAGTCGTGGCTATCCGCAATAGAAAAATCAGATGCATTTGATTTGATTTAACTTTCCGTTTTGAATACTTGTAGAGATATTATTTATTGTGTTAGGCAAATCAGGCGTATGTTCTTTATCACATGATATTAATACATTAAACAGCTCTTTGCTTTTCAAAGTCTAATTACCCTTTTTATACCAAGTTTCGAATATTTCATATTATGAATAACATAATTTCTTCTAAAGGTGATTATAGAAACTACGTATTAGATTTCAATAAACTCTGCGGTGTTTGTAATTCCAAAATCGTATCTAAAGATGAATTATCTAAGTGGATTAAATGTGAATCTTGTACACAAGGATATCATGGAAATCACATACTTGAAGTTGGAAAAGATGGATTTTGTCCTATTTGCTATGGTCCTCTTCTGGTAGGTGTTAACTTGTATCTCTATGAAATTACAGGAATTGAATCTGGTCAGTTACAATTTCAAGCACGGAAATCAACAAAAACGCCATCCATACAGATATTGTTTCTTAAGATTTTTCCATTTCTATTACTGTTTTTGGGATTGGGGGTTATGGTAAGTTTTCCTGTCTCATCTTAATTTGAAACTCGCAATATCTAATATAGCATTCTTCTATTAAAAAAAAATCATCTATATAATTTATTAATTAGTGATATATACTAGATACAACTGTTTATATAATCGAATCGCTATGTAATTTGTATGTATTCTCAATACACTAAAAATCACGGATGCAGGCCTGGATTTCCGATGTTCTTTTTCATTCCCATATTATTCATTTTATTTATTGCCCCTGGAATTATTAGAATACCATTTTGGATGGCATTATTTATAATTTTCTTTTTTATGAAATTCTTTAAGTTTGGATTTTTTGGATCCAGAAAAAATTCTCACTTTTACAGATCCAATTCGTACTCTAATCAAACACAGTACGACAATCAAAAAAATCAACCTCGTCAAGATGTAGAGGTAAAAGTCGATTTTGAACAAGAACCTTTTATCAGAAAAAATGAGGCCCTCAACGTTGATAATACAACTCAGTTTTGTATCGAATGTGGTATTAAATTACCTCCAATCACAAAATATTGCAATAATTGTGGTACATACCAAAAATTATAATTCTAAAAAACTTGAAAATCGCTACTTCTAATATATACTATTTTCAGACTATCCTATAAAGAATTTCATAAATTATCAATTCGATTAATGTAAAATCAATAATGAAATAACATCGTGGAAAAAATCGAAACCTAGTAAATCTATATTCATTAACCCTTATTATTGGTCTATGCCTTAATTAGGTTAATGACATTTGTTAAAACAATATTATCCGATTTAGATTTAATGGAAATCCAATACGACGAACATTATGATCCAGGTGGCAACCTACTCTTCGAATTATATATTCGTGACTCGGGTAATCCACTTATGATTTATTCATCCCAAAATCCATACAATGTATTAATTACCTTTTCTGTAAATTATTCACACCCTAATCTTACGAATATTGATATATTTGAACGTTTAAAACTAAAATCCCAGTTTAAGGAGTTGGGGTCAAAACTCATGATGAGGCATATATTGCGTCTTGAAGAGAACTCGATAATTTTTACGATTGGTATCATTTTGAATTCAAAGTATTACAGTCCCAATGAATTGAAACCAGCAATTGAGAACCTTATGAAATCCTACGATCTTGTGATGAAACAGGCAATTGCTATTATTCAAGAATTATGAATATAAATAAATAGATAAAATTCATTAAGGGTTCTTTTGATGTATTTAGATTAGTTTCAAGAAAACTATACAGGATAGGCAATATCATTAAATTTGAAAAGTAGTTTTCTTGTTTAATATAATAATCCCGGATTCCAACTCCTTAACTTATCCATCTCTTATCTTCAATGATTCCAGGCCTTTCGATACGTATTAATCCTTCTACCTCCAGTAATAAGAAAATATAAATTAAATATCGAAGATCTTGATGTAAACCTTTCGAGACATACTGTTGTAGAGGGATGTATGGATTTTCCTCTAGATGTGCCATGATCTTCATCATTACAGCTACATCTTTTTCTCTATATTTTGGTGTGGCATTGATCGCAAGGTGATCTGCCCAGCTCAATTCACCACCTTCAATCATTTCAAAATAGATCTCATGAGAAGCAAGAATTGTCTTCAGAAAAATGATATCAAACTCAATTGGTTCATTTAATGATGAATCAAGTAGATATTTGAGGGTGTCCACTAGTAATCCAATTTTTGTTGCGGGAAGAACCTCCATTATATTTACAAGAATAGTGAACCATTTTTCCAACATAAGTGTGAAAGTTACTTCACTTGGATAGAAAACAATCTCTAACAACCCCATATCTGAGTTGACCGTCAGAATAGGAATATCTTGGTTTTCAACTACCGCCCCAATATTAATTTTAACTTTAAGCATGCGATCTATAATGATAATTCTTAATCTTTCATTTTGTGGAATGTGTGTAATAATAAATGTCTTCATCTCATCCCCGGAAGCTCCTTTAGGAACCGGAATTCCCAATTTGGAAATTTGAGGAATCTTACGTTGAGGTAATTCAAGAAAGGTGTATCCCCTTACGGAAAGATGCTTGTCGATTTGTAGGTTATTAATTCCAATGATCCCATTTTCACATCGATGAGAATCAGAATACACAACCAAACCATTTGGACTCTGATCAATCTTGTCATAATGACTTTGAGTGTCAAGACCTATGGTTCGGGTCTGTTTACAATGATTACATTGGTATATTGCATCTGGCAATGGATTCACCTTTGGAAATTTAAAGTTGTCCGGGGATGGTACATCACTTACTTATTCTTATAATTTGATGTTTAGATCTATTGAATAGGTTAAATAAGGCAATCATAATGAGATTGATCGATCCAATTTAATGTTGTAATATTGTAGGATTGTTTCAATTCATATTTTCAATAAGATCGTCAACTAAAGTTTCAAAAGCTTTTTCAATGTTCTCGCCTGTCAAAGCTGAAGTTTCAATAAATTGAAATTTTTGATTATATATTTCGTATAAATTTGCGAGGTATTTTTGCACTTCATCTTCCCCCACAGAAATTG